>JACPUR010000018.1 GCA_016192135.1 Candidatus Tectomicrobia bacterium
AAATCAACGCCCGGCTGAACTCCTGCCAGAGGGTCCAGCCCGCCGACCGGCGCGACGACTGCGTGCGCTCGGCCCTGGGATTGCCCCAGCCCCCGCCGCCCGTTGCGGGGCACCCCTCCTGCAACCTCCTGCCTCCGCAGGAGCGGGGCCTCTGCGTCCAGCGCCTCAACGAACGCCGGGCCGCCTGCGACCGCCAGCCCAACCCCCAGGCGCGCCAGGCCTGCTTCAGCGCCTTCAGCCAAATCAACGCCCGGCTGAACTCCTGCCAGAGGGTCCAGCCCGCCGACCGGCGCGACGACTGCGTGCGCTCGGCCCTGGGAATCCCGCCACAGCCCGCCGGCGGCATCAACGTAGCGGCCATCTGCGGCCTCTTGCCTCCCCCGGAGCGCGGCCTCTGCGGCCAGCGCTTCAACGACCAGCAGGCCAATTGCAACCGGCAACCGAACCCCCAGGCCCGCCAGGCCTGCCTGAATTCCTTCAACGCCCGCCTCGGCAACTGCCCCCGGGTGGCCCCCGCCCAGCGCGACGACTGCGTGAGAGCGGGCCTGGGGCTCCCCCGGCCCGCCGCCATCAACGTAGCGGCCACCTGCGGACTCCTGCCTCCCCCGGAGCGCGGCCTCTGCAGCCAGCGCATCAACGAGCGGCAAGGGGCCTGCAACCGCCAGCCCAACCCCCAGGCGCGCGAGGCCTGTATCCGCTCCCTCGCCACCCGCCTGGAGAGCTGCCCCCGGGTGGCTCCGGCGCAGCGCGACGACTGCGTGCGCTCGGCCCTGGGCCTGCCCCAGCCCGCCGGCGGCATCAACGTCGCGGCCACCTGCGGCCTCCTGCCTCCCCCGGAGCGCGGCCTCTGCGGCCAGCGCATCAACGAGCGGCAAGGGGCCTGCAACCGCCAGCCCAACCCCCAGGCGCGCGAGGCCTGCGTCCGCTCCCTCGCCAGCCGCTTGGAGAGCTGCCCCCGGGTGGCTCCCGCCCAGCGCGACGATTGCGTGCGCTCGGCCCTGGGGCTCGGTTCTCCCGTGACAGGCCAGCTGAATTCCCTTCGCGGCCAGCTCAACAACATCCGTGCCCAGGCCCAAAGGCTCTGCGGACAGATGCCGCCGCAGGAGCGGGCCGCCTGCGTCCGCAGTCTCTATCCCCCGGCCCCTCCGTCGAACTAGGCGGCCGGAAGGTTCGATCCGCCGGAAGGTTCGATCCGCCGTTTCATGAAGCCGGCCCCCGCGCCCCCGGGCGCGGGGGCCGGCCCGCTTCGGGCAGCGGCCGCTTGGCCCGTTCCCGGAATTGCCTGCGGGCCTTATCCCGTGGAGAATGGGGCCTCCCGCGTTGCCGGGGATTTTCCAAGCCGCCAGAAGATAAAGGAGTCCGGATGCGCCGCGCGCTGGGCCTGCTCCTCCTATGGACCGTCCTTCTCGCCACCTCCCTCTCGTGGGCGGGCGGGGGCGGCGCCGAATCGCCGCTCCTCCGGGTGCCCTGGAAGGTGACCGAGCACCGCCTCCCGAACGGGATGCGGGCCCTCCTCCTTCCCGACAAGCGCGCCCCGGCCGTGGTCTTCCTGGTCTGGTACCAGGTGGGCAGCCGCGAGGAGCGGGCCGGGAAGACCGGCCTCGCCCACCTCCTCGAGCACATGATGTTCCGGGGGACGAAGGAGCGCTCGGGCAAGGAGTTCAGCAACCTCATCAAGCGGAACGGCGGCAGCCACAACGCCTTCACCAGCTACGACTACACCGCCTACTACGAGCGGATGCCCGCCGACCGGCTCGAGCTCGTCATGCAGCTCGAGGCCGACCGCATGGTGAACCTCGAGCTAAGGAAGGAGGACTTCGAGCCGGAGAAGAACGTGGTGCTCGAGGAGCGCCGCACCCGGACCGACGACTCCCCGACCTCCCTGCTCTTCGAGCAGGTCCAGGCGGCCGCCTTTACCGCCCATCCCTACCGCAACCCCATCATCGGCTGGGAGAGGGACATCCGCTCCCTCGGGCTGGACGACCTGCGGGAGTTCTACCGGCGCTACTACGACCCGGCGAACGCCATCGCCGTCATCGTGGGGGATTTCGAGCCGGAGCAGGCCGTCCGCCTGCTGGAGAAGCACTTCGGCCCCGTCCCCACCCGCAAGCCCGCCGGGCGGCCCGCGTTCCAGCAGAACGCCGAGCGGGTGGAGCGGCGCGTCGTCGTCCGGAAGGAGGCGGAACTGCCCTACCTCTCCATGGCCCATCACGCCCCCCACTGGAAGAGCGGGGACGGCCACGCCCTCGCCATGCTCGAGGCCGTCCTGGGCGGAGGGGAGACGAGCCGCCTCCACCAGCGCCTCGTGCGCAGGGACCAGATCGCCCTGAGCGCCGGGGCCGACTACACCTACATCTCCGTGGACCCGGGCCTCTTCTATCTCTTCGCCCAGCCCGTCCCCGGCAAGAAAGCCGAGGAGGTCGAGCGCGCCATCCAGGAGGAGCTGGACCGCCTCATCAAGGAGGGCGTCACCCGGGAGGAGCTGGACCGCGCCCTGCGCAGCGTGGAGGCGCAGACCGTCTTCTCCATGGACAATCCCTTCTACCGGGCCATGCTCCTGGGCCGGGCGGCCGTGGCGGGCGACTGGCGGCTGGTGGAGAGCTTCCTGCCGGGGCTCGCCAAGGTGAAGCCCGAGGATGTCGTGCGGGTGGCGAAGGCCTACCTCGGCCCCGAGGCGCGGACGACGGGGGTGCTGGTGCCGCTGCCCCTGGAGCGGAAGCCCCGGCGGCCTCCCGCGAGCCTGCCTCACGGCCCAGCCGACGGAGGGCGGTGAGCCATGCCTGCGACGAGAGAACGCCTCTTCCGCGCCTTTTTCCTGGCCCTCCTCCTCGCCGGGCTCCTGGCCCCGGGCGCGTCCCGGGCCGCCCTGCGCTACGACCGCGAGGAGCTGCCGGGAGGGGCGGTGCTGCTGGTCAAGGAATCGCCCGAGCTCCCGATGGTCAACGTCCAGATCTCGCTCGACGCGGGGAGCCGCCGCGAGCCCCCCGGCAAGGCGGGGCTGGCCCAGATGACGGCCAGCCTCCTCGCGCGGGGCGCCGCGGGCAAGAACGCCCTGGAGATCGCCAAGCTGAACGACGCCCTCGGCGGCGGCGCGGGGGTGAGCGCCGGGAGGGACCACGTCACGGCCTCCCTCAAGGTCCTCACCCGCGACCTGGAGGAGGGCGCCGGGCTCCTGGCCGACATCCTGCGGCGGCCGGCGTTCCCCCCCGATGAGATCGAGAAGACCCGGAGCCAGACCCTCGGCTCGCTGCGCAAGCAGCAGGACCGGCCCGGCTACCTGGCCGGCTTGGCCTTCCGGCGGGAGCTGTACGGGAACACCGCCGAGGGGAGGCAGGTGGAGGGGAGCCCGGAAACAGTCCCCCTGATCCGCCGGGAGGACATCCAGGCCTTCCACCGGAACTGGTACGGCATGAAGGGCGCCATCTTCGTCTTCGTGGGGGACATCACCCTCCAGCGGGCCCGCGACATCGTGCTTCAGCACTTCCAGGGCTGGGAGGCGAAGGGGGGAGAAGCCCCCAGCCCTCCCCTGCCGCCCGCGCCCAAGGGCCTGAAGGCGGTCAAGGTCGACCGCCCCCTCACCCAGGCCACCGTGGTGCTCGGGAACCGCTCCCTCACGAGGAAGAACCCCGACTTCTACGCCGCCCGCGTGATGAACTACATCCTCGGCGGCGGGGGCTTCGAGAGCTGGCTGATGAACAACCTGCGCGAGCAGAAGGGCCTCGTCTACGGCGTCTACAGCATGTTCGAGTCGGACGCCGACTCGGGGCTGTGGCGGCTCGTCCTCCAGACCAAGAACGAGAGCGCCAACCAGGCCATCGACGAGTCCCTCGTGGAGGTGCGGCGGATGCAGGAATCCGGCATCTCCGAGCAGCAGCTCGAGGAGGCGAAAGCGTTCATCACCGGCAGCTTCGCCACCCAGTTCTCCTCCTCCGGCCGCATCGCGGACTTCATCCTCTCCGTCGAGCGGCTGGGCTTCGACCCCGGCTACGCCGACCGCTACCCCCAGCTCATCCGCGCCGTCACCCGCGAGCAGGTCCAGGAGGCGGCGCGCAAGCACATCAAACTGGACGAGGCCGTTCTCGCGGTGGTGGGGAACATGGCCGAGGCGAAGCTCAAGCGTTGACCCCGGTCCCGCGCGAGGCGCCCGGCCGGCAGGGAGGAGACGGATGAAGCGCAGCGTCATTCAGCCCCAGGGGGTGGCCAAGCCGGCCGGCCACTACTCCCACGGCGTCATCGTCGAGGACGCCCGCCGCACCCTCTACGTGGCCGGGCAGGTCGCCCTCGACGAGGCCGGGAAGCTCGTGGGGGCGGGCGACATCGAGGCCCAGACGCGCCAAGTCATGCGGAACATCCAGCGGGTGGTGGAGGCGGCGGGCGGGCGGATGGAGGACGTCGCCAAGACCACCGTGTTCACCACCAGGCTCGAGTACCGGGGGCCCATCGGCAAGGTCCGCCAGGAGTTCTTCAAGGGCGCCCCTCCGGGCAACACATTCCTGGTGATATCGAGCCTCGCCGACCCCGGCTTCCTGGTCGAGATCGAGGCCATCGCGCCCCTGCCCTAGGGTAAACGCCCCACTTTACAAGGGACGCGCGCTTTGCCAACGTGAACGGCGGAGGGGACAATGGCGGGAATCCGGGAGCGCCTCGCGGAAGACATGAAGGCCGCCATGCGGGAGAAGAACGAGCTTCGCCTCGGCACCGTCCGCATGATCCGCTCCGAGATACTGAACAAGGACAAGGAGCACGGCGTGGAGGCGGGCGAGGAGGACATCCTCAAAGTCCTCCAGGGGATGGTCAAGAAGCGGGAGGAGGCGGCCGAGCAGTTCGAGAAGGGGGGCCGGCCCGAGCTCGCCCGGAAGGAACGCGCGGAGGCTGTCATCGTGCAGTCCTACCTCCCCGTGCAGGTGAGCGACGACGAGCTGCGCGCGGCCGCGCGGACCGCCATCGCCGAGACCGGCGCCTCCACGATGAAGGACATGGGCAAGGTCATGGGCGTCCTCTCCAAGCGCCTGTCGGGGCGGGCCGCCGGCGGCCGGATCAGCCAGGCGGTGAAGGAGCTGCTAGGTGGATGAGTCCTGGGACGAAGGCGTGAAGCCGGCCTACCGCATCGAGAACGTGATCAGCGCCCTGGGCTGCGGGCCCGAGGTGGAGGAGATCGCCTCCATCCTCTCGGAGCGCGAGTACCGCATCTTCGAGGTGGAGCAGCCGCCCGGCGCCTTCATCCCCTACCACGCCCACGAGGAGGAGGAGGCCATCGTCGTCCTCGACGGCCGGATGCAGTTCAACGTCGAGGAGGAGCTCGTCCCCCTCCGGAAGGGCGAGATGATCACCATCCGCGCCGAGGCCGTCCACGCCGCCGCCACCGTCGGCCGCCGCGCGGCCAGGCTCCTCATCGCCTTCGCCCAGGCGGCGAAGCCCGCGCCGGAGCCCGGCTGGGAGGCCGAGGACGAGGACGACTCCCGCGGCGCTTGAGCCCAGCGTCCCCTACTTCGCCTACGGGGCCAACCTCTCCCTCGCGGCCATGCGCCGCCGTTGCCCGCGCGGCGAGCCCCTGGGCGCCGCCCGCCTGGGCGGCCACGCCCTCCGCATCGCCCTGCCCCTCGATCACCCGCCCGGCCAAGGCTTCGCCACCGTCGTCCCCGCCCCGGGCGCCTTCGTGCCGGGGGCCCTCTTCCGGCTCGGCCCGGGCGACCTCGCGGCCCTCGACGCCTACGAGGACTGCCCCGCCCTCTACCTCCGCGAGGAGCTCCCCGTCGAGGACCTCTCGGCCCCGGGCGGGAGCCGCGAGGTGCGCGCGGCGCTCTACCGGATGCGCGGGCCCCTGCGCCCCGCCCGCCCCCGCCCCGATTACGTCCAGACGCTGCGGGAGGGCTACACGGATTTCGGCCTGCCGCTGGAGGCGTTGGAGGCGGCGCTTGGGGAGGCGGGAATTCCGTAGGGGCAGGCCCCCGCGCGACGCGTCGCGCGGAGGCCCCAAATTCGACGCCTGTCCCTCGGCCAAGGGCGGCCACGGGGGGCCGCCCTACATATGCCTTGCCCTCCGTCCGTGCCGGGAATAGGATACCCTCTGCCACCTGTAAAGGAACCTCCGCCATGACGTCCCGCCTCCTCATCCTGACCGCTTGGATCGCGCTCGCCCCCGCCGCGCTCGGCGGGTGCGCCTCGACCGAGATCGCCAAGGGGGACGTGCTGCGGGTGGACCGCCGCGAGCTCCCGGCCGAGGGCCAGGGCCACCGCCTCCTCCACCGGGGCCCCGGGGCGGGCGCGATGGCCCTCGAGACGGTGCGCCTCTGCCCCGTGCAGGAGCGGCGCATCTACCAGGAGGTGGAGGTGCGGCGGGAGTCGGCCGCCCTCGCCGCCGTCAGCGGGGTGGGGTGCGGCGTCCAGAAGTTCGGCGAGATCGCCAACCTCACCACGGGCCGCAACGTCGTCAACCGCTCGAGCTGCACCGGCGAGAGCTTCACCGGCCGCCAGCTCACCGGCCGCACCATCGAGGGCCCCTGGGAGATCGTCCGCCGCGAGCCCTGCGGGGCGGGCGAGCCCCCGCGCGCGGGGGAGCGGCTCGGCCTCTTCGTCATCCGTAGCGGGGAGCGGCGCGAGTACGCGCTCGGCGGGGGCGGGCGCTTCCAGGTCTCGGCGGACGACCTGGCCAAGCTCCGCATCTACTTCACGCTGCTCAAGGACATCGAGGTCGAGGCCTCCCACGCGGGGAAGACCTGGCGGCAGAAGATCGACCTCGAATAGGCGTCACCCGTTCAGCCACCAGATGAAAAGGACGGCCAGGCCGATCAGGATGGCCACCGCCGCGAGATCGGAGAGGACGCTCCGCTTCTCGTCGTACTGGCCCGAGATGATGCCCTTCCGGTCGATGCTCCCCCCGCAGGACGGGCACGCCACGGCCGAGGGGCCGAAGACGACGAAGCCCGCCGCCTCCCCGAGCACCTGATCTGCCTCGCTCTTGGTCAGCAGCGCGTTGCAGTGCGGACAGCGGAACTGCGGGTTCGCCATCGCGCCCTCCCCCGGGCTTCCTGGTCAGACCACGCCGACCCGTCTTTTGATGGGCTTTTTCCGTCAATAACCGTTACTAAGCGTTATTTCCCCCCTCCTTGAACTTGCGCCCATCAGTTCCCGTGACGGGCGTTTTTCATGCGCTTTTCCCCTTAATTTCCCTCAATATCCCTCAATTTCCGCGACGGGCACCAGCCCTTTCTCCCCCCCGACGGGATTTTTCCCGTAGGGGCGAACCTCGTGTTCGCCCGTCCTTTCAGGGGGGGCGATGACAAGCATCGCCCCTACGGACGCGCCCCCCGGGGCGAATATACGTCCTCCGCCCGGAAGGCCACTTACCCCATTTTCGCGCAATTTCGCGCACCTTCATGCACCGGGGAAAAAGATGGCATGACAGGCAAGTGACTTTCCCGGCGGGAAGGGCGGGCCGCAATCAGATTTTGTTCCCGGAGAGCCAGGCGATGACCTCTCCGGCGTTCCTGTCGGGCGGAAAGACGGGATAGAAGACCTTTTCTATCCCGCCGTCCCGGAGGATGAGCGTCAGGCGCTTGAGCAGCGTCATCCCCCCGAACTCGAAGACGGGCAGCCGGAGCGCCCCGGCGAAGGCGAGTTCCGCATCGCTTAAAAGCTCAAAGGGCAGGTGGAGCCGGTCCCGCGCCTCGCGCTGCTGGTCCGCCGGCTGGGCGCTCAGGCCGAGCACCCCCGCGCCGAGCGTTTTGATCTCCTCGAAGTGATCCCGGAACGCACAGGACTGCGGCGTGCACCCCCGCGCGCCCGGAATCTCGTTCCACCCCACGGAGCGTTTCTTTGCGGGATCCCCCGTGCGCGGGTAGCAATAGACAACCGTCCGGCCGGGCAGGGCGCTCAGGTCCACCCTCCCGCCCCCCGTCGAGGGAAGCTGGACCGCGGGCAGCCTCATCCCCGGCAGATGATCGCACGCACCATCGTCCACCGGAACGGGGAGATTGTCCGGGAGCTTATATAGGTCCTCGGTTCCGGACATGGGTTTTCTCCCATGAGTCGGGATTCCGGTTTCCTGGGGGAAACGGGCCCGGCCCCGGGGGCCGCTCTCCCCGCTCAGCTCCCTGTCGGCACCACCCCTGCCGGCTCGACCATCAGGATCACGCTCCGCTCGGGGGCCCGCGTGCGGTGCATGACCCCGCGCGGCACGGTGAACCCCTGCCGCGGCGCGAGCTCCACCGTCCGGCCCTCCAGATCGATCACGAACCGGCCCTCGACGACGTAGAAGAACTCGTCCTCCTCATCGTGCTTGTGCCAGTGGAACTCCCCCTGCATGACGCCCAGGCGCACCACGCTGTCGTTGACCCGGCAGAGCGTCTGGTTGTACCAGGGGTCCTTGCAGGCGTCGGCGAGCGCCTGGACGTCGAAGCGCTCCAGGGGGCCGAAACGGACATCGAGGTTGATCGCATACTTGGCTTGAGCGTCCATGCAGGGCCTCCCCATATAAATTTTCCGCGCCGGAAGACGGCCCGCCCGGACGGGCTTCCTCCTCAATCCCGGATGACCGCGACCGCCTCGATCTCGACCAGGAACTTGGGCGAGGCGAGCTTGGCCTCGACGGTGGTGCGGCCCGGCTTGTCCTTGCCGAAGACCTCAGCGTAGACCTCGTTCATGGCGGCGAAGTCCCCGATGTCCCGGAGGAAGACCGTGGTCTTCATCACGTCGGCCAGGGTGGCGCCCCCCTCCCGGAGCACGGCCTCGACGTTCTTCAAGACCTGCCGGGTCTGGGCACGCACGTCCCCCTCGCCGATGACGTTGTTGTCCCGGTCCACCGCCACCTGGCCCGCCGTGAAGACGAAGGGCCCGCGCTTCGTCCCCGGCACATAAGGGTAAGGGGGGACGCGCACGCTGGCGGGCTGAAGCTGGATCTTGGGCATCTGGGTACTCCTCCTTGGATTCGGGACGCGCAGGATTTATTCTACTTTGAACCACCCCCCCAAGACCTCCCCCCCTGAGGGGGGAAGGAAGCTCCGCCCCCCCTTTGGGGGGAGGGTCGGGTCCATGCGGACCCGACAGAGGCCCGATGGGGGGATTAAAAAAATCCTGTCTATGCCCGCATTTTACCGTTTTTCACACGTCTTCGCGCAAGGGGGGCCGGCGCGGCCGGGGAGGATGAATGGACTTTTACGCCTGGATACTGCTGCTGCTGGGGTTCACCGCCGGGACGCTCAATTCCTCGATCGGCCTGGGCTGGGGGGTCATCAACATTCCCGTCCTCATGATGCTGCCCACCCTCACCGCCCGGCAGGCCGTGGCCCTCTCGATCGTGACCGGAATCTTCGCGAACGGGGCGGCCACCCTGGAGAACACCCGCCACGGGCTGGTGCACTGGAACTACGCGCTCATGATGGGGCTGGGAGGCATCGGGGGCGGGGTGCTCGGAGCCTATTTCCTGCGCAACCTGCCCGCCCTCACCCTCAAGCGCATCATCGGCGCCCTGGTGATCGTTTTGGGGGCGAGGATGCTGCTGGGGCGATGACGGGCGAGGTACGTAGGGGCGCACGGCCGTGTGCCCCTACAGATTCGTATCGCTGGCAATTCTTGGGCGCCGGCTGCCACCGGCGGCAATCCTCTGCCCTGTCCGCCTGTAGGGGCGTATTGCAATACGCCCCTACGGCAACCTCGGCGTATTCGTCCGTAGGGGCGGGGCGTGCCTCGCCCTACAAAATCCGCTCCTTCACCTCCGAACCAGCCCCATCAAACTTCTCCCCGCCCACCTGATCCCCTTCCAGACCGGATTGGGGCACGACTCACGAGGGAGGAAAAAGACAGGAAAATCAATGAGACGAGGCAATGTGTGATAGCATCGTTTGACCTGGGATGTCGCTTAGAGGCAACCCCGGCGCAACAAAGCGGAACATGAGCAATTGGTGCGGGGGGAGGCTGGCGAGTGCCAACTTCCCCCCGCCATCACCCTTCCGGAGCCCGCGAGGAGCCGCGGACGATGAAAACCCCACAACGGCCCCGCCTCACATTCGACCTCCGGAAACCCATCGGTCCCCAGGTTCTGCAGCAGTATTTTCGGGTCCTTCACGAGATGAATGGGGGCGACCCAATACCCGACCGTCTGCATCCCTACAATTGGCCCGACCCCATCCGTGAAATAGCCGAACGGGTAAGAGGGGAGCCTCTGCCCTCAGACCCAGATGCCACTGTCCCATGCGAGCCCTTTGATGCGGTGCTCCTGAGCGTTCGGGAAGTCCTTTCGGACATCGCCAACTTGGGGTTGCAGAAATCGCTGCGCGGCCTCCGGGCCGGGGCATCGTCTCATGCCGGGGTAGAAATAGCCTGGAAGTCGGTCAACCGAATGATCGATGGATCCCGGGGAGCAACCCTCCGCGTCCGAGGAGGGACGATCCGCACGGCAGGACGGCTTGGGAGCCTCGTTGTCGGCGTTGTCGAATCCCTGAAAGCGAGTGGATTCAAGACGGGGGAAGCCTACATTGCGGCCTCGGAAATCCTGGCCTACTTCGCCCCCGAGCTATTCCCTAAGGCCCCCACCCGTGAATGGGTGGGCCGGACCTACCGAAAGCATCAGCGACCTACCATCACATAAAGACCCCTCTTTTACCTCACCACCTCGCATAACTGCACTTTTATGACCTCGATATTCGAGCATGCCCTCCCTTACGTTGATGGGCGGTGATAGTCGTTCATCAACGATGGGGGCGGAAATGGAGAGGATGTTAAGCGTTGAAGAGGTAGCGAAGCTTTTGGGTGTTGCCCCAGGGACGATCTACCGCCGCCTGAAACTTGGCGGCGTTGGTCTCCCGGCTTTCGTCCGGGTGGGCGTGCAGTGGCGCACGCCCGAGGGCGAAGTTCGTAGGTTCATTGATTCACAGCTTGAGGCGATGCGCCAAGTCGAAGCACATGCCGACGTCCAGCCGGCAGCGGTTGGCGAAGGGGCCAGGTAATGCCTCCCCGCTACGGCAACCTCCCCAACACGCCCGAGCTGCGAGAGGCGCTCAGCACCTCGGATCGCGGGCTCCGGTGGCGAGTCTTGCTCGCAGCTTGCGTGGGTCGCGATTTCGAGTCGGGGGAGGTCTTTGGCTGGCGCGCTGGGGTCATGCGAACTGTCGGGCTTGACCCCGAGGACAAGGCGGATTCGGCGACCTTTGCCCGCGCCGTACGTTGGCTCGAGGAGAGGGGATTGGGTCACCGCACCAGAGGCGGCCGCGGCTTTGTTCTGCCCTGGAAAATCCAACCCTCAGAGCTACCCCAACCCTCAGAGCTACTACAACCCCTAGAGCTAGTAAATGGTAGCCATGGGGGCTTGGCGGCAAAGCTCCAGGGGCTAGGAAATGGTAGCCTCCAGGGCTACAGGGTTCATAACCCCGAACAGAAAGATCTTTCAGGGCCGGGAGCCGCTGCGCCCCGTGGGGGCGCGGCTCCGGCTGAAGAGCCAAAAAAATCTGAACAAAAAACATTCGCCGAAGTCCGCGCTGAGGTCCAAGCCACCCCGCCCTTCGCGCGCCCGACGGCGGCCCGCAAGTTGGCCGCTCTCCATGGTTTTGAGCCGGCAGAACTGCTCGCCGAGAATGGCGCGGAGGTGGCCCGATGACCACGACCCGCATGGCCGAGGTCAGGGCACTCGCCTTCGAGCTCGCCTCGATGGAGCGAGAAGCGAGAAATGCTCGCCTCACGTCGGTCGAAAGAGAGCGTGGCCGCACCTTCCGGGTCGCCGTCGTGGACGCCATCCTCGAACTCCGGCCGGAGCTAAATCGGGCGAATCGGCCCCAGGCTCGGGAGGCTGAGATCCGGGCGGCCGCGGAGAAGCTCCTCGAGCTGGAGCGCGAGGAGCGTAGAGCCCACCTGACGAAGCTCGGGGTCGCCCACGGGGTCGGATTTCAACGCCAGGTCTGCGATGCTCTGATCGGGTTACTCGCCCAGCGAGTTGCCTCATGACGGCCTCCCGGCCCGAGTGGCCCGCCTTCATGAGCCCCTCCACGGCGGCCCGTTTCGCCGACGTCAGCCGGCGGACCATCTTCCGCTGGATCGAGGATGGCTTGCCCTGCGCGAGGGTCAACAAGGTGGTTCGGATCCGCATGGAGGCTCTCGAGGCCTGGCTCGCCGGCCAGAGCCCCGAGGAGGAGATCAGCCCCGCCGCTCGCGCGGCGGCAGCGGAGCTCCTGGGCCGCATCGGGAAGGGTCTCGCCGGCGCGGGGAAGGCGGGGCGATGAAAGCAATTTTCGCAACCCAGGCGGTGGGGAAACGCGAAAAAGTCCGGTCCAAGGGCGGGATCCACTTCCCCATCGAAAGGGAGGGCGCCTGATGGGCCTCCCCGCGTTTTTCTACGCGACCCCCGTCGGAGACGACACCACGGTCCGGGTCTCGTGCCAGCGCGAGCCCATCGCCGGCTTCGTCACCAAGACGGGCTCGGGCTCCGCCGTCATGAGCTTCTCCGTCGACGCCCAGGGCTCCTCCATGAGGACCCTGCGCGGCTACGAGATCGAGGAGTACATCGTCCAGGTCAACGACGTGAGCGGCGGGACCGAGGTGGGCCAGGCCAAGTTCCGCTGGCGCCGAGCCTCGGACTCGACATGGCAAGCCTCCGGCGTCACCACCTCGGTATCCGCGGTCGCCCTCTCCGACGGGGTCTCGGTCTGGTGGACAGCGGGCAGCGGGGCCGACTTCGCGTCGAAGGACGAGTGGCGGTTCCGGCTCGTCCACCCGTGGGGAAAGGGCCGGCTCTTCTCCCGGGACCCCAACACGAAGTGGAGGAGCGGCCTGGCGGGGGCGACGGCGGCCCAAAGCGCGTACGTGAGCCTCGACTGGGGGGCGTCCCAGACCTTCGACGCGATCATCCTGCACGACCACAACCTGACCAGCGCGGCCGTCCTCACTCTCAAGGGCTACACCGGGACGGACCCCGAGCCCTTCCTGGATGATTTTCAAATCATGAAGGTGCGGGCCGACGGAACCAGCTACGACGACAAAACCCGCCAGGGGCTCAACGAGGATGGGGCAAACCTGGGCTTCTCCCCACAGGGCGCCTCCACCTTCTACGACTTCATCGGCCGACGGGCCGCCTTCACCACGATCACCGTTGCCGGGATCGCGGCCGCGGCCGTCTTCACCGGCTCCGGAGCGATGCAGCTCGTCGTCCAGTACTGGAACGGCTCCGCGTGGACCGCCGTCTCGAACCTGACCGACGGGACCGCCTCGGGGGGGGACACCTGCCAGCAGGACGGGACCGTCACCTTCGACCTGCCGGGCGACTGGGCGGCCGGGGGCAGCTTCCCGGCCGGGGCCGCGAACGACGACGTCCCGGAGTTCTACTACGTCCGGATCTCGGTCGTCCCCACCGTGGACAAGGTGGTCACGACCATCGACGACGCGGAGCGGACCGTCCCCTACGCGATCACCGCCGCCTCCTTCACCGAGACCCTCACGTGGGAGACGGGGACCATCCTGCACCGCACCACCGGGACCCGCACGGCCCGCTCCGTCCGCTTGGTGATTCAAGATGGTGGCAACACCGACGTCTACCACCAGATCCATGAGTTCTTCGTGGGGACCGAGACGGAGCTCTCGACGGCGGCCCCCCAGGAGGAGACGCGGAGCCACGATCCGATCACCTCGGTGCGCACCCTCGTCTCGGGGGCCGATCACGAGGTGCTGGGGAACGTGACCCGGCCCGTCTCGCTCCGGCTCCGGCTCTCCGACGCCGACCGGAACTCGCTCCTCGAGGTCCACGCAGACTGCTTCGACTCGGTGGGGGCCCGGCTCAAGCCCTTCTTCTTCGCCCAGGACCGGGACGGGGCCGGGGCCGACCTCGTCCTGGCGGTCTTCGCGGGGCCCGTCCGCACCCTCAACGATCTCGGGATCGGATCGGCGGCCCGCTGGGAGGTCGAGCTCGAGCTCGAGGAGGCAGTGAAAGGGAGGAGCTGATGGCAACCCCCGCGGCAAGGCGGTGCGAAAAGGGCCGGAATCAGGGCCATGAACCTTTTGAGGAAGGAATGCCCGAGTGAGCACACAATTGAAATTCCAAGTCGGGGCGGACATCTCCCCGGCCGTCGCTCAGCTCGCGCGGCTCAAAGGGGTCGCGGCCGAAAGCTTCCGTGGCATGAGTTCGGCCATGTCGCCGATCACCTCCCTCTTCAAGGGCATGGCCTCAGCCATCGGAAACGTCGTCACCACCATGCTCGGGATGCTGGGGGCCCAGGGCCTCTCCGCCCTCATCGGTAAGGTCGCCGACTTCGCCAGGGGGGCCGTCGAGACCGCGGGCAGCGTCGAGGCCCTCCAGCTCCGCCTCAGCGTCATGCTGGGGAGCACCGAGGCCGCCTCCGCCGCCTTCGACAAGTTCCAGTCCGTGGCCGCCAAGGTCCCCTTCTCGCTCGAGCAGGTCATCCAGAGCGGGGTCCAGCTCCAGGCCTTCCTGACGGGGACCGGCTTCAAGGCGGAGGACCTCTCCGAGGGCATGGCGGATCTCGCCGCCTTCATGGGGGTCGACATGACCCTGGCCTCCCAGAGCTTCGGGCGGGCCATGGCCCAGGGCGCCGGCGCCGCCGACATTCTGCGGGAGCGGGGCGTCCTCAACGTCATCCGCGCCTTCCGCGACATGCGGGGCGAGATGAAGGACATCACCGAGATCTCGATCGAGGAGTTCCGCCGGGATCTCATCGATCTCGTCACGAACCCCACCCACGGCATCGCGGGGATGAGCGACAAGCTGGCCTCGACCTGGGGGGGCGTCCTCTCCATGCTCGAGGACGCCATGTTCGAGCTCAAGCGCGGGATCGGGGACGCGCTCCTTCCCACCCTCAAGGAGCTCGTCAACGAGACCATCATCCCGGCCGTGAAGGCGACGTCGCAATGGGTCAAGGAAAACCAGGAGCTGATCAAGACCGACTTTATCGAATGGTTGAAGCGGTCAGTGGCCATCGGAAAGGAGATGGCTACCTGGCTCGGCGACGTCGTCGGATTCGTCACGAAGTGGACCGGCATCCAGGCCGCCTCCCGGGCCGTATGGGAGGCGAACGAGTCAGCCATCGACACCTGGGGCAAGACCCTCGTTGCGGGGGGCGCCACCCTCGAAGAGTTCACCACGATCATGAGGGAGAAGGGCGTCAAGGGCACCAACGAGATGATCCAGGTCATGGCCCGTGCCGGCGTCGGGGCGGGGAAGCTCACGCTCGAGTTCAAGAAAGCCGTCCGGGACATGCCCGACATCCTGGATGAGCAGGACGTCACCGCCGCGGACCGGTCCCAGCTCGACAAGCTGCTGGGAGAGCGGGCCGCCTTCGAGCGGAAGAAGCTCCGGATCGCTTCTGAGGTCCAGGCCCAGATCAACGCCCTCGCGGGGGACGGCACCGCCATCTACAAGGTCGAGCTCGAGAAGCAGGTCGGGGAACTCAAGTCAAAGAACGTCACCGAGATCGACGCCCGCCGGCTCGCCGCGGCCCAGCGGGAGGCCGTCGAGCGCAAAGTCACGGCCACCATCGCCGGCCTGCGGGGGGACGAGGAGGCCACCTTCCGGCTCGGGCTCCAGAAGGAGCTGGCCGATCTCGGGAAGCAGGGGGTCTCGAAGGGGCTCCTCAAGCAGTACGAGACGGCCCGCCTCACCGACTTCGCGAAGAAGCAGCGTCAGGAGGAGGAGAAGATCCGGGACGACGCCATGAAGCAGTTCCAGGCCGAGACCGACGCCCGGATGAAGATGGGGGAGGACCTCCTCGAGTTCGTCACCGAGGGGGCGAAAAAGGCGGATCACGAGATCCGCCTCATCGACGGAGGCTACACCGAGTGGGTCCGCCGGGAGCGCCAGAAGCGGCGGGAGGCCATCGAGGCCGAGTACGGTGCCTCCGAGAGCACGGCCCGGCTCTTCGCCGCCCGCGAGAAGCAGGTGATCCGGGACGCCCAGGCCGACATCGCCGCGGCCTACGGGGACACGACCGCACAGGCCGAGGTCCAGGTCCGGAAGAAGTTTGAGGCGGTCCTCGCCGCCACCTTGGACGAGCGCACGGCCACCGCCGCGGCCGAGGCCGAGAAGCTCCGGCTCTCCCGGGGCTTCTTCGACGGGTTCAGCCAGGGCCTCATTGAGCTGCGCCAGCGGACCTCGGACTTCGCCTCGATCTCGAAGGGCTTCATCATCTCCGCCTTCGACGCGAGCCGCCGCTTCCTGAGCGACGGCTTCTTCTCCGCCCTCACCGGGGACTTCAAAGCGCTCGAGAAGCTCCCCCAGCAGTTCGCCAACTCCATGATCCGGGCGTTCGCCGACATGAGCGCCCAGCTCGTCACCAACACCGCCTTCCAGTTCCTGTTCGGGACGGCCGGCAAGACGGGGGGCGGGGGGGGCAGCCAGGTCGCCACCTTCGGGGGCGTGCTGGGCGGGCTCGGCCAGATGCTGGGCTTCGGCGGGGGGCAGGGCGGGGGCGGGTTCGACTTCCTCAAGACCGGCTCCAGCATCCTCGGCCTCTTCACCGGCGGGGTCGGGGGCGCCCTCCTCGCCGGCGGGCTCGGCCTGGCCGGCGGATTCGGCCTCAGCAAGCTCTTCGGGGGGAAGGACGACCCCTTCAAGGGCACCAACATGAGCGGGGCCATCACCGGCCAGATCCAGCAGGCCGCGGCGAACCTCCTGATCGCCAAGGGGATCGCCCCGGACCAGGCCAGGCTCAACCAGATCGCGAACGAGTACTTCGCCTTCGCCGGATCGGACAACATGGACCTCTTCGGCGCCTTCATGGCGTCGGGGCGGCTCAACGACCTGCTGCGGGCCAAGTTCCCCGGCTTCAAGCGCGGCGGCTTCTTCGACGTCGGCGGGGTGGGCGGGCCCGACTCCCAGCTCATCGCCTTCCTCGCCAGCCCGGGCGAGCGCGTCTCCGTGCGTCCTCCGGGTGGAGACCATGTGGCCGGTGGCGGATCCGCCACCTACAACGTCACGGTGAACGTGAGCGGGCAGAACCTATCCGACCCTGAGGCCGTCGCGCGGGCCGTCGGAAGGGAGATGCGGAGCGAGCTCTCGCGGCTCGACCGGAGGACCCTCGCGCCCGTCCAGAGGTAGAGATTGTGGAGGTTGACGATGGCAAAGAATGTGACACCTGAAATCGCAGAGCTGTGGGAACAAATGGTCGCGGTCGAGACCAAGTTACGGGCCCGGCCATTCGGGAAGCGGTCCAAGGAAGAGCGGGACGGCATCTCCGCCGAGATTCTGGGAATCCAGGCGGACCTGCAGCTCCATGCACCGCGCACCCTCTGGGATGTCGCGGTGTTCATCAAGATCGGCCAGGCCTGCGTCCTCAGCCAGTTTCAGCGGGCCGCATCCAAGTTGGAGCCCGGCGAGGCCCAGCAGATTCGAGAGGGCCTCGAGATCATTGAGGCTGCATGGACGGCAGTCCGGAAGATGGCGGAGGCGGAGGAGTTCGCCGGGCGCGACTCCAGCGCAGGCAAGGCGCCTACGGACAAGGAAAACAAGGGCTGAGTCATTTCTCACACAAAGAGGGGATCGGAGAATGGATCCGAAGACCTGCAGAAAGCGCTTGCACCTCGCGCTGCGCACCATTTCCCAGGACACCCTGGTGAAGCACGCGGGGTTGCGGCTGAATTTCGGCCCCAATGACCTGACGGACGTGAAATTGACCCCGGCGCCGAAGGGCTCCGAGGGCATCAACTTTGGTTCCTTTCAGCAGGCCATGGCAGCGGCCGTGGACGCTCTGACCGAGGAAGCCCTTGGCAAGGGCAGATCGGTTTCGTTGACCTTCGCCGATGGCAAGGTGGCGACAGAAATTCTCTGACCACAGAGGCGCGGAAGCGCCGGGAGGAAACAGATGAGCACAGAGCTTGAGCGACGGAACGCCGTCCTCGGCATGGACGTCTTCGGTGGTCACCTCGAGGAGAAGAACGCACCTGCGGAAACTGACCGCGAGCTCGAGCACAAGAAGCTCGGCGCCCGGCTCCTCCGGGAGTCCGGCCTGCCGCAGTCGGTTCTCAGCTCCCTCTTCCTCCAACAGGTCTCCGAGGCGTCCGACGAGGCGGCGATAAGGGCCCTCATCGAGGACCGCCGCCTGGCCACGCTGCCGGCGGACTCGGCCCGCAAGCGAGCTGCCATCTCGCTGCCCGTATTTGGCGGCCCCCTTCGCGAGGATGAGCGGGAGTTCGCGATCCGGGAGGGGCTCATCAGGTAGTCGGCGCGGCGGACTTTCGCCATCGAGGCCAGCGAATGATGCCGCGGTGCGCACCCCGAAACCCCTGCCGGGATGGCCTCCCCGGCGGGGGTGGACGGGCCGAATCCCTCCCCGCCGCCCCTGTGGGATCGTCCATCTTCCTCCGATGGACGGTCCCCCGAAGGGCAGGGGCGGCGGGCCAGGGAGGCCCCTGGGGACAGCGGGACGCGAAGCCTACCGAGGATCGGGTGACGATGGGGCCGCGGCACTGAAAAGCGCGCGCGTTTTAGAATGGGGGCAAGAAATTGGCACAGCCGCAGCCAGTGAACCTCACGGCGAATTTGCCCGAGTTCAACCGGTTCGTCGACGGCGTGATCGCGAAGCTGGGGGATCCCCGCGGCGAGGTACTGGACCGGACCCTCCGCGCCATCGCCCTCAAGCTGCTCGACCGGATCATCAAGAAGAGCCCGGTCGACACGGGCCGCTCCCGGGCCGCCTGGTACGTCGCCATCCGGCGGCTCGGGGGGAGCGGGAACCCGGGGGGCGACCCCAAGGCCGTAGAGGACGGGCTGGCCAAGGGCGATCTCCGGTGGGGGGGCGGCTGGCTCCGGCCCCGCTTCATCGAGGTCATCAACGGGGTCAACTATGCGATCTGGCTCGAGATGGGCCACTCCCGGCAGGCCCCCTCGGGGATGGTGCGGATCTCGATGCTTGAGATGGCAGGCCGCCGGGAGATGGAAAAGGAGCTGATGGAGAACATCCGCACAGCCTGGCTCACCGAGTCGCGCAAGGTATCGAGCGGACTCACGGGCCGCACTTTTTAGGGAGATGAGTATGCGAATTGACCTGGACCGCCCCGATCTGTACTTCCCGATCCTGGAGCTCGAGGACGTCGGCGAGGAGAGGCTCGCCGAGCTGGGCGCTCGCCGGTTCCATGACGCCAGCGGTGAGATCATCATCGATCCGACGAGCCTGGAGCGCTACGGCGCCGGGCGCTGCTTCGAGAGGTTGGGGTCTCCCCTCGAGGCCGCCTTCCGGGCATGGTGCTCGCGGGAGTGCTTGTTCGATCAGATTCGTCGAGAGGTCCCACCGATCGCTGCCGCCTGTCGCGGGGCCAAGGCGGAGGCGAGGCAGTTCGAGGGGCACCTTGTCGTCCCGGTCTCCCAGCTCACGGACCCGCGCGAGGCCCTCGAGATGTATCAGGAGCGGCAACGGATGGAGCTTGACCGCCTCCTCAAGGAGAGGTTCCTGTCCGCCGGCGGGATCCATATGGACCCCAGCGCCGGGCTGTCGATGATCGGCGAGCGAATCGTCGGCTCCATCATGGAAGATGAAGCCCTTCACGGCATCATCCAGCGAATCCTCATCGCAAAAGTGGCCATGCAGTCGCTTCCGGAGGATCGCCCCGCCCGCCAGCCCTCCTACGATCCCGCTTCCCGGTCCACGGAGCGCGAGGCGGCGAGGGCGGCCGTCCGGGAGGCGGAGGCGGCTTACGCGGCGTTCTGGCGGCCCATCCTCGGGCGCTTCCTGGCGGAGCTGACCCGCAGGCCCGCGCCTGTCGCGTAAGAATCGGCTGGCCCCCCGGCCCGCCGGCGGTCCCTTCCTCGGTCGCCGGCGCGGAGGGGTTGGGGTGACCCCGGGGGGGCCGGCTTCTTCCTGCAAATGGAGGGTTGACCATGGCACGGGCAATTTCCGGAGCGGAGCGCGCCCGGGTTGCGTCCGACCCCTTCGCATTGGCGGCCCTGGAACGCGCCCCACTGCCGGACCTCGGGACGCTCCCCGAATTGGCGGATGAGCCGGCCACGGAGTCTCCCAGGCT
This sequence comes from Candidatus Tectomicrobia bacterium, assembly GCA_016192135.1. Classification (NCBI taxonomy): domain Bacteria; kingdom Pseudomonadati; phylum Candidatus Tectimicrobiota; species Candidatus Tectimicrobiota bacterium. The sequence goes on from JACPUR010000018.1 coordinate 19,948, forward strand.
TGCCGTCCTCTCCCGAGGAATGCGGCGGGCCGTCCGGAGTTCCCAGAGGGTGCCGGTGGTAGGGGACCTCGGCGAGGAAGTGTGTGAGGTCGGTCGTGTCGAGGGCTCGGACGTCAAGTATCCCATCCGGGCCGCGCTGGCCCGCTATAAGGACGGAAGTCTCCGCGTCGGGCTCAACAGGGTCCTCGACTCAGCAAAGGGGCTCGTCAACTTCCGGCTCGGGCGGATGGACGCTGACGAGGCGCTGGGCGTGGCCAAGCTCCTCACCAGGGCCGCCAAGATGATGAAGAGCCGAAGGAGGAAGCGATGAGTTTTGACGCGAGTTCCCATATATCGCGCGCGGAAGGTCAAAACCCATTCGAGCCGACACCCGCCCAGCTCGCGTTCACCGAGGCGGCCTTGGCCGCGGCCAAGGGCGATCCGGTCCCGCTGGTCAACCTCCGCAATGGTGGTTTGGCCCTAAAAGATTGGGCGTCGTGGCTCATCACCGTGCCGGGGTTCCAGGAATCGCTGACCGAGCGCCTCGAGTTGCGGAACGGAAAGCGTGCCGCCGCCTTCGCCCGGGCAGTCACCACCGCCTTCGGCTGCACGCGGAACCAGGGCCGGGGGTTCGCTCAAGCCCTGGGGGCTGGCGACAAGGTTTTCTACGCCATCCCGCGCGCGCTGCTCTAATTTTCTTGACAGAGGGGATCGCGCTTGACTATAGAGCAAAAAGCCTCCCGCCCGGAAGGCATGCAAGATGCACGGTCCGCTCCCGCTCTCTTCGGACGCGATCTTGGCGAGGCAGCCGCGGAGTGGTTGCTCCTCACCATCGTGCTCTTCATCCTCGCCCCCGTCGCGGCTGGCTTCGCCTGGGCCTGGAACCTCGCCGCTCCCTTCCTCTCCCTGCCCCCGCTCCACCCCGCCTGGCTGCTCGCCCTCTTCGGCCTCATCCTCGCATCAAGGGCGGTCGGGCTCCGTGGCAGTCTTTAAGAGCCTGACCCACGCCCTCGCCTGGTACTACGCCGAGCGCCTCCGGGCGGGGGCGCCCTCCGCTCTCCGCTTCGACCCTGACGCGCTTCTCCACCGCTCCCGGCCGGGCCCGCGGGACGAGCACCTCGTCAAGATGTGCGACGTCGCGCAGCTCGTCGAGCAGGAGACGGACTACACCCAGAAGGTGCTTTTCATGTTTTACGGCTTCGACCTGGAGGCCCGCCAGATCGCGGAGGAGCTCAAGAAGACCGAGGCCGGGATTGAGGGCACCATCCAGCGGGCCCGGCGCTCGCTGCGGTACGAGATGGAAATCAGGGGGCTCATTCCGAATGGTGAGCGATGGGGCCGCCACCGGGCCTGATGACCGCTGGCTGGTGGGCTGGAAGGAGATCGCGGCCTACCTGGGCCGGCCCATCGACACGGTGAAGAACTGGGGCCGGGCGGGCAAGCTGCCCGTGTGGAGACCCGTCCCTGGGAGCATGCCCCAGATCCGGGCCTCAACTCTCGATCGGCTCCTGCGGGAGGGGACGGCCACAGCGGAGGCCGCCCCCACCCGCCCCGATCCGCCCCGGGTCGTGGCGCGGCGGGCCCGATGAGCTACTACCTGATCGACGGGCCCCTCCCCATGGCGCCCCTGTCCGAATGGGAGGACTTCCGCCAGCGACTCGAAAAACTGCCATCGGAGAACCCAGAGGTGGCCCAGCAAAAGACGCTCGCCGACGAGATGATCGCCCGGCTCAAGCTCCTTAGGCGCTCGAGCGGACCCTGACAGCGGGTCCAGGAGGCGCACCCGGCTCCGGCGCTGCCCGTCCCTCCAGGGCCTTTTCGATGCGGCGCTGACTCTTGAGGATAGCCGCGAGGATCTCCTCCGAGCGCTCCATTGAGCTCACCATCCGGTTGTATTTGTAGAACCAGCACCAGAACTCCCGCAGGACCAGGAACAGAAGGAAACCCAGGGCAAGGAGAAAGATGACGAGCCCCCAGATGCCACCCGGGCCATTCATGGCGGACCTCCGCTGATGGGGTTGGACCGGCGCATTGAATTATCGGATAGTACCAGGAAACGAGCCTTCGGAAATAGGCTCGGACACAACCCTGGAGGATGATGTCATGCGCGCCCTGATTCTAGGTATGGTCTTAATTCTCTTCCCCGTTGGCGCTTTCGGCGCCTGGGTCAACGCCTGCGAAGATCCGCAATGGCAGAGCACGGCGAGCCAATATTGCAAATGTGTTGGGCGCCAAGTGTGGCACGATTCCGAGGGAATCCGGCGTCTGATGCAGGCTGGCCGGAGCATCCCTCCGGTGGGCAGCGTCATAGGGGTGGCCTGGCGGCCCAAGGGCAGCCTCATCTCCAAGGATGGCCGGACAACGCCACGAAATGCTTTCTACTACATCGTGGACGACGGGCGGCCGGACCCCTTCCTAAAGAATCCTCGTGAATCGGTCTTTGAGGGGGGGGCGCGGCTATGGTGCCGATAGCTCTGATCCTCGCGATCCTCGCCCTGGCGCCCCAGGCGTTTGCCGCGGAGGCCCAGGAGCCCCGCCGGGTAGACCTCTTCGACAAGGACTCCCGCCGGACCGGCCATGCCGTGATCGAGCCGGAGACGGGCCGGGTGGACCTCTACGACGCGAAGAGCCGGCGCCAGGGCTACGGGAAGGTGCAGCCCGGCGGCGGGCTGGAGCTCTTCGACCTCAAGGGAAACCGGCTCCAGGGCGTCCGGCCTTCTCTCAGGTAAGGAATCCAGCCCCCGATTCTGGGGGCTTTCCATCCTCCCCTGCGCCCCGGTTGCGCTTCCCCTCGAAATCCGCCCCTCAGCGCCCCGATCTCCCCAACCCCCTCCCTACCCTCACCCCCTCCCCGCAACCTCGCTCCTGTAAACGCGCGCGTTCGTAATTCGGGGCGTTCCGTGAGGGTCCTGACCCCCGCTTCGCGCAACGTGCCGGCTACTTACCACTACATCCGAGTTCCCCACAAAAATATTTCGTGCACTCCTGATGCTATAATGCTATATTCATAGCATCACACTTCCCCGCCCCCAGAGGGGACATGAAAACCGCGAGCTTCTTCTCCTACGACGGCCCCGGGCGCATCTCGATCGCCCGATGGGCGCCGCGAGGCCAGGGCGGCCTCCCGAAGTACCGCCCCCTGCAGGTATCCGCCGCGATGATGCGGATGGAGCCCGAGCCGTTCCGGCTGGCCTACGCCCGGGACGTGCTCTCGAAGCTCGATCCCCACCAGGTCTGGGACGAGCTCTGCGCCCTGGCCCAACCCCATGAACCCATCCTGCTGTGCTGGGAGAGGCCCCCCATCGTCTGGCCCTCCCACTGGTGCCACCGCCGCGACGTGGCGGAATGGCTCGAGTCGGGGCTCGGGGTCGAAATCCCCGAGATCGCCGCACCTGAGCCGCCGAAGGAGCAGATCCATGCCTGAGACGCTTGCCGACACCCCGCCCGAACGAGAGGAAGGCCCCGTGGCCGAGAAGCAGCTTGCCATTCGAATCCCCGAGGAGCTCCACCGCCGCTTCCGCCTCGAGTGCGTGCGGCGGGGGGTCTCCATGCGGGATGTGCTCGAGGAGGCGATTCGGAAATTCCTGGCCGGAAAACGCGGGCGATGAGCCCCCGGCACGGAGCCGCGGCGCCGCCGGCGCGGTTCCCGGCCGATTCCATCATGCGGTCCGGCGGAAGAGGAGAGCACACATGAGCGTCCAGGTTGACTCGTGTGGAAACAGAGTAGTGGTCGATCCCGTCGTGGATGCCGTCACGGGCTTTTTCGCCGGCCGCGTCCCGAGGAAGAAGCTCGACAAGACCCTGGCCGGCCCCTGCAACGGCCTCGGTAGCGTGCTGGCCCTGCTCAAGCTGGCCGAGTGGGCCGCCCTCCAGTCCGGCGACCAAAAGCTCCTGAATCTGTGTCTCTTCAAGGCGTGTCAGTCGGAGATTTCGGAAGGCGAGGCCGATGTCGTTCTCGCCATGTTCCGGGAAGTGGAGAGTGTTGCATGCCTGAGCGCCTCCTGACTACGGCGGAGGTCGCCGAGAGGATCCAACGCCGGCCCGAGTGGGTCCGGGAACAGGCGAAGCTGCGCCGCATCCCCGCGATCCGGCTGGGACGCCACTACCGGTTCCGCCCGTCGGCGATCGAGGCCTGGCTCAGGGATCAGGAGACCGCGCAGCCGCCAACGAGGACGCAGTTGATTCGGAGGGCCGCGGGGGCCGCCATCGCCGACGTGTACGGCATCCCCCGGGCCCGCCGGCAGAGGAGAAAGAACAGGTGAAAAATCCAAGAGGCAGATGGGCGGAAGCTTTTCTGGTGGAGAGCCCCAGTGAAATCGAGGCCAAGTCCCACTTCGATCGGCTCTACTTCGAGGTCCTGGCGAGAAGAGAAATGGCGGATGAGCTGCGGCGCTCCGCCGAGGAAACATACTTGGCCGCCGTGAATGAAGAGAGCGAGGCGGAGCAGTTTCGAATTGTGGCCCAGATGCTCGGGCCGGTCATGGTGCTTGCGGGGCTGTCGAGCAGCGACCCCACCGCAAATCACCGGCTACAAATGGACATCCGGGGCCGCCTCGCGGAAAGGAAGGGGACTCTGAGCGAGCAGGAAGTGAATGCCCTGGCAGCGGTGGCCTCGGAGGCCCAACGAGTTGCCAAGATGCTTTCGGCCGCCTGAGAGGAGGATTCTATGGGAGTAAAGCTCCGCGAACGGCCCCCCGGCTCCGGTGTCTGGTGGGTCTACGTCAACCACAAGCGCAAGAGATGGTCGAAAAAAGTGGGCGACAAGAAGGCCGCCCAAGAGGTGAAGCGCATCACCGAGGCTCAGCTTGCCCTGGGGCAGTTGCCATCGGGAGGACCCGATCAGATCCCGACCTTCAAGGAGTACGCTCAGGGCTGGGTGGAGAAGTACGGCGAGGTTATTCTGAGGCCGAGTACCCTCGACAATTACCGGCGCCATCTCAAAAACCACATCTACCCGAAGATCGGGGAAATGCCTCTCGACAAGGTTGAGAAGCGCCATGTCCGCGAACTCTTGGTAGAGCTGATGGCGGGCCACAAGAGCAAGAGCGCCCTTACAATACTGGGCCCGCTGCGCCGCATCCTGAGTTCAGCGGAAGAGGACGAGCTCATCAAGAAGAACCCAGCCCGGAACCTGGGAAGGGGAATCAATAAGGGGGAGAAATCAAAAGGGGCCGACCCCTTCACCGAAGATGAGGCGGACAGATTCCTGGCCGCCCTCTTGGAGCACTTCCCAGAGTGGCACCCCTTCTACTTCACGGCCCTCCGTACCGGCGCCCGGGTGGGCGAGATCGCCGGGCTCAAGTGGGAGGACATCGATTTCCGAGCCCGGGCGATCACGATCCGGCGCACCTACAGCAAGCGCCGCCAGGGACCACCCAAAACGGGAGAAGAACGCACCATTGACTTGAGCCAGGAGCTCGGCGTTGTCTTGACAGATCACCTCGAGGCCCAATTGAAAGCGGCCAGAGAAACGGGCAGGACGCCAGGGTGGGTGTTCGCCGATGCCGCCGGCCGACCAGTTGACTACGCGAAAGGCCGGGAGGTCTACGAGAAGGCCCTCAAGAGGGCTGGGGTCCGCTACCGGCCCCAGCACCAGATCCGGCACACCGTCGCATCCGTTCTTCTGAGCAAGGGCGTCCCCGTCCTGGCCGTCTCAAAGCTGCTGGGACATGCCTCCGCAAAGATGACCCTCGACACCTACGGTAAATGGCTGCCCCAGCCAGGCGGGCGAGTCGTGGACCGCCTGGACACCCCTACCGAAACAACCGAACGCGACCCAGACGCAACCAACCTCGAAAAAGTGCCGTCCCTAGCCACCTGATCCCCTTCCAGACCGAAAGGAGAAGGAGGCTGCTCGCTCAGGTGGGGCAGGCGGCGGGGCCGGCCTGGGGGGCGCGTTCGTCCTTCATCGGGATTTCTCCTCGGCCTCTAGGGATTCGCGGGCGCGGGCGGGGTCGATCTCGTACAAGTAGTCGAAGGAGTAGATGCCCATCTTGCAGCCGCCCCGCCAGGAGAACTGGATGGCGTAGCGGCCCACCATCTGGGCGTCGTCGAGCTGGGCGGGGCCGGTGGGCCCGGTGATGACCGCGAGCGGGTTGCGCTCGCGCTCGGCGCGCTTCTCGCGGCAGTTGGCGCAGGGGCACATGGCCATCAGGTAGTCGAAGCCGAAGACGGACTTCCGCCCGCCGGCCCACTCGACCCGGAACTCGCGGCCGGCCTTGTCCACCGTCAGATCGACGGGCTTAGGGTATTCCTCGGGCATTTCCTGCCACCTTCCTTCCCGCAGTCTGCTCTTGGCGGCGGCCTACTTCTGCCCGGTGTACTTGGCGTACTTCTTCCGGGACTCCTCGGCCAGCCGGGCCGAGACGGGGGTCTTGATCTCGAGGAGGTAGGGCCGCTCGGCCGAGGTGGCGCGGACGGCGTCGAAGAGGCCCTCGTCGTCCTTCCCCTCCCAGTCCCCCGCCTCGAGCTTCACGAAGGCCGGCTTCCCGCCGCCGAAGTAGAGGGTGGGGACGCCGAAGACGCCCTCGGCCGCCGCCTCCTCGTGGTCCTGGGCGATGAGCGGGATGGCCGCCCCGCTCTTCATGTCCTCCTCCCAGCGGGCCACGTCGAGACCCACCTCGGCGGCGATGTCGCGGAGGATGAGCTGGTTCGTGATGTCCTTCTTGTCCACGTGCTTGGCGCGGTGGAGGGCCAGGTGGTAGCGGGCGAACGCGTCCTCCCCCTGGAGCCCGGCGCACTTGGCCGCCTCGTGGGAGGGGATGTCGCGGCTGGGGAAGGTCTTGTCCTCCCACGCCTTCCACTCGGGGCCGCGCGCCTCGGCGAAGTTCATCTGCTCGAGGACGAACGCCTTGTAGGTCACCTTCAGGTCCTTGCGCTTCCTCTCAAGACGGGTGAGCCACTCCGTGGCCCGGTAGGCGTAGGGTCAAACGTAGCAGTTCCACATGGTCACGTTCATCGCGCGCTCCTTTCGGGGGATGGCCCGCCCTGGATGCCCTTCCATTATGGCACAGGGGGATTTTTGCCCCAAGCTAAGGTAAAGGCCGCAAAGGTTACAGAATCACTCATGTAATTTTTCGTTAATATCACCTGCCTATATTGACAAATGCCCGAAAGGCTGGCATATTTTACCAGTATTTAAAAGCGAGTTAGTTTTAATTGAGCGGAATCATCTAAATTCATTCTATATCAATCGGTTGCAGCGGCCCATCCTAGCCCCGGAGCGGACATGGGCATCCTCGCAGGGAAGACCGTGGTCATCACCGGCCAGCGCCGCGGCGCGGAGATGGCCGAGATGGTCCGCCGCCTGGGCGGGGAGCCCCGCCTCGTCCCGACCGTCAACCTGCGGTTCGAGGAGGCGAAGGAAGAGGCCGGGCGCCTCGCCCGCCTGGTGCTGGAGGGAGTGGACGCCGCCGTCTTCTACACCGGGGTGGGCGCGAGGGCCGTGGCCGCCGCCTCGGATCGGCTGGGCCGAAAGGAAGCCTTCCTGGACGCCCTGCGGAAGGCCTGGGTCCTCTCCCGGGGCCGGAAAGCCCTCCGCGCCCTGCGCGAGATCGGCCGCCCCCCCGACGCGGAAGCCGAGCCCGGCACCACCGAGGGCGTGATCGAAGCCCTCGCGGGCAGGGACTTGGACGGCCGCCGCGTCTGGGTCCAGACCCCCGGCGCCCTGCCCCGGGGCCTGGGCGAATACGTCGAGGCGCGCGGGGGCCGCCTGCTGCACGGCTCGCCCTATCGCTTCTTGCCCCCCGAGGACCCGGCCGCCCTCCAGTCCCTCATCGAGGATCTGGCCGCCGGCCGGCCCGACGCCGCCACGTTCACCAGCCCTCCCGCCGTCCACAACCTCTTCCTCGCGGCGGACGACGCCGGCTGCGCCGAGGCGCTCGCCGAGGCGCTGGGAAGGAAGATCCTCACCGCGTCCATCGGCCCGGTCACCTCCGCCGCGCTCCGGGAGCACGGCGTGGAGCCGGGCGTCGAGTCGCCCACCCAGCGGATGGGCGATCTCCTCCACCAGGCCGCCGGCGCCCTGAGCGCCGCCCCAGCGAGGCCAAGCTGAACATGCCCAGAGACCTCTCCTTCTCCCCGGAGCCCTCCCTCGGGAAAGTCGCCATCGTCGGCGCGGGCCCGGGGGACCCCGACCTGCTCACCCTCCGCGCCGCCCGGCTCATCGGCCAGGCGGGGGCGGTGGTGCACGATCGCCTTCTCTCCCCGGAAATCCTCGATCTCTGCTCCGATGACTGCCGCGTGATCTACGCGGGGAAGTCGCCGGGGTGCCACGCCCTCCGCCAGGAGGAGATCAACGATCTCCTCGTCTCGCTGGCCCGGGAGGGGCTCGACGTGGTGCGCCTGAAGGGGGGCGACCCCTTCGTCTTCGGCCGCGGGGGCGAGGAGGCCGAAGCCCTGGCCGCCGCGGGGATTCCCTATGAGGTCGTGCCGGGCGTCACCTCCGCCGTCGCGGCCCCGGCCTTCGCGGGCATCCCGGTCACCCACCGGGGGCTCGCCGCCTCGGTCACTTTCGTCACCGCCCACGAGGACCCGGCCAAGGAATCGGGCCAGGTGGACTACGCCCACCTGGCCCGCGCCAAGGGCACCCTCGTCTTCCTGATGGGGGCGCGCGCCGTGGGCCGCATCGCCCGGAGCCTCCTCTCGAATGGCATGGCGGCCGCGACGCCCGTGGCCATCGTCGAGAACGGCTCGACCCCCCGCCAGCGCACCCTCCGCTGCCGCCTCGGGGAGGCGGCCCGCCTCGCCGAGCGCGAGGAGGTGGCCTCGCCCGCCGTGGTGGTGGTGGGGGAGGTGGCCGCCCTGGCCGATTCCCTCGCCTGGTTCCAGCCCGAGGCCGCCGCCGATATGCCCTGGTGCCGGCCCGTCCCCGATCCCGAAACCGCTGCCGGCCGCGCCTCCGTGGCGCGGCCCGAAACCCACGTGAGGACGCCATGAATCCCGTGAACACGCCCGCCGCGCCCGCCGAGACGAAGAAGCTGGGGGTCATCCCCGTCCTCCCCGAGGAGTTCGACGACTTCGAGACCGAGGCCACCCGCTTCCGCAAGGGGGAGATCAAGGATTCGGAGTTCACCCAGTACCGCCTGCGCCGCGGCATCTACGGCCAGCGCCAGGCCGATGCCCAGATGGTCCGGGTCAAGATTCCCTTCGGCGGCCTGACGGCGGACCAGCTCGACGCCCTCGGCCGCGTCGCCCGCGACTATGCCCCGCTCGGGAAGGGCCACGTCACCACGCGGGAAAACGTGCAGTTCCACTTCGTCCCGCTGGACCAAGCGACGGAGGTCATGCGCCTGCTCGGCGAAAGCGGTCTCACCACCCGCGAGGCCTGCGGCAACACCGTGCGGAACGTGACGGGCTGCCCCTTCGCGGGGGTGTGCCCGGACCAGGTCTTCGACACCACCCCCTACGCCGGGGCCTTCGCCCGCTATTTCGTGCGGAAGCCCCTCATCCAGTCGCTCCCGCGCAAGTTCAAGGTGGCCTTCTCGAGCTGCGCCTCGGACTGCGTCATCGCCGGCATCCACGACATCGGCTTCATCCCCGTCGTCCATTCCCAGGACGGCAAGGAGGTCCAGGGATTCCGGATGCTCGTGGGGGGCGGGCTCGCCACCATGCCCAAGGTGGCGCAGGAGCTCTACTCCTTCGTCCCCGTCTCGGACTACCTGCGGGTGAGCGAGGCCATCCTCCGGGTGTTCAACGCCACCCAGGAGCTGCGCAAGAGCAAGTTCAAGGCGCGGCTCAAGTTCCTGGTGGACTGGATCGGCATCGACGGCCTGCGCGAGCGGGTGGAGGAGGAGCTGCGCCAGGAGTGGGCCCAGAAGCCCATCGACCCCGCGCCCTACCTCTGGGAGGACGACGAGGAGGCCGACGTCCCGCCCCTGCTCCCGATGTCGAAGTCGAACGGGAACGGCGGCGCCGATCTCTCGGCGGCCGAGCGCGCCGGCTTCGAGGCGTGGCGCGCGGCCAGCGTGAGGGCCCAGCGCCAGGCCGGCTACTTCGCCGCCGAGATCCAGCTCCCCCTCGGGGACATCACGGCGGATCAGTTCTTCGCCCTGGCCGGGCTCTCGCGCCGCCACGCGCGCGGGCGCGCCCGCACGAGCTTCCAGCAGAACATCGTCCTGCGCTGGGTGCGCGAGGCGGACCTCCCCGCCCTCTGGCGCGGCCTCCGCGAGATCGGGCTGGCCGAGGCCGGGGCCGGCACCATCGCCGACGTCGTCTCCTGCCCGGGCACGGATTCCTGCAAGCTGGGCATCACCTCCTCGATGGGGCTCGGCAAGGCGCTCCGCGAGGCGCTCGGGACGCTCGAGGCGAGCCGCGACCCCCTCGTCCGCAGGCTCCACATCAAGATGAGCGGGTGCCCCAACTCCTGCGGCCAGCACCACATCGCCGACATCGGCTTCCACGGCGGCACCTTGAAGTCCGAGGGCAAGCAGCTCCCCGCCTACGAGGTCTTCCTGGGCGGCCAGTACATGGGGACGGGGGGGCGCACGAAGATTGGGGACCGGCTGCGCGTCCGCATCCCCGCCAAGCGGGTGCCCGAGGCCCTGGCGCGCATCCTGGACACCTACACCGGGAGCCGGCGGGAGGAAGAGGAGTTCGGCGCCTTCTACCGCCGGGCGGGCGCCGCGCCCTTCGAGGAGGCGCTCAAGGACCTGAACCAGCCCGGCACCTTCAACGACGCGCCCGATCTCTTCGTGGACTGGAGCCGGGACGCGGTCTACAAGCTCGAGCGTGGAGAAGGCGAGTGCATGGCGTAATTGAGCGGGATATCGCAGCGCCGCCGGGAGAACGCCGGATGAACCCATCCGAGCCCAGGCTCGCCGTCCTCCTCCTGGGCCACGGGAGCAAGGCCGAGGGGGCGAACGAGGCCATGCACCGGGTCGAGGCCGACCTCCGGGCCCAGCACCCGGGGTGGATCGTCGCCTCCGCCTTCCTGGAGATCAACCATCCCTCCATCCCCGAGGGCATCGACCTCTGCGCCCGGCGGGGGGCGGAGCGCATCATCCTCCTCCCCTACTTCCTGCATCTCGGGAACCACGTCGCCCAGGACCTCCCCCGCCTCATGGCCGAGGGCCAGGCCCGCCACCCCGGCCTCGAGATCACCCTGGGGCCTCACCTCGGCTACCACCCCAAGCTCGCCGAGATCGCCGAGGAGCGGCTGCGGGAGGCGATGGAGGGGGTCCACGCCAAGAGGTAGGGGCCATTTCACGCCGTAGGGGCGTGTGGCATACGCCCCGGCCCAAGCCTGCCATTCATCCCTAGGGGCGGGTTTCAAACCCGCCCCTGCATAACCACCACGGGCCGCGCGAGCGGCCTTTTCTTTTGGGCCTTGCGGCCTATCCGCCAATGGCGTATGCTGACACATGCGCTTCATCGAGACGCCGGTCTTCACGAAGATCATCCTCGATCTCATGGACGACGAGGATTACCGTCGGCTCCAATTGGCCTTGCTATTCAGGCCCGAGCAGGGCGCCCTCATCCGGGGCGGCGGCGGGCTCCGGAAGATCCGGTGGGGCGCGCGGGACGAAGGAAAGCGGGGCGGGGCTCGCGTCATCTATTTCTGGCACAAAGGGGAGGAGACGATTTACATGCTCCTCGCCTACTCGAAGCGCGACCAGGAAGACCTGACGCCCGCTCAACTAAAAATCCTGAGCCGCCTGGTGCGGGAGGAGTTCAAGTGAGGACCCAGGAGTTCAACCAACTGGTCAAGAGCGTCAAGCAGGCGGGGAAAATCCGGCGCGGCAAGATGAAGGCCGGGCGCACCTTCTCCTTCCGGCCCGCCGACGTGAAGGCCATCCGGACCGGGCTCAAGAAATCCCAGGCTGAGTTCGCCCTGATGATCGGGGTGAGCGTCGCGACGCTCCAGAACTGGGAGCAGGGCCGCCGCCAGCCCGAGGGCCCGGCCCGCGCCCTCCTCAAGGTGGCGGCGGAGAACCCCAAGGCGGTCGAGCGGGCGCTGAGCGCGTAGGCTGGCGGAGAGGTCGAATGGCGGCGAGCCTGAAGTTCACATACGACCGCGACGCCGACATCCTCCACATCGACAAGCACTCCCCATACGCGGCGCAGGAGTCGGAGGAGCTGGGGGACGAGATCGTCGCGCGCCTCAACCCCGAGGCGGGCGAGGTCGAGAACCTCGAAATCCTCTTCTTCTCGACGCGGCTCCTGCGCAAGGACGCCTTCGAGCTCCCCGTCGCGGCCGACCTCCGGCTGCCGGGAAAGGACGGGGGCTGAAAAGGGTTCCACCCAGTGTCATTCCGAGCGCAGCGAGAAATCTTCGCGCCTCGCTACGCGCGTAGATTCTTCACTCCATTGCGCTCCGTTCAGAATGACGTCTTTTCCCTTAGTAACTTGGCCGCACGGGCGGCCTTTTCTTTTTTCTACACAACATGAAACAATGAAAAAACGATAAAGGTTCTGTCGTGGGAGCCGAACACATGGAATTACTATTAGCTTTCCTGATGGGAGTCACCTCATCTGCTGTTGTTGCCTACGTCGTCTATCGCAAACAGCGCCGTGAGTCACTCCAGGCGGAGGCTGCACTTCTTCAACGTCTTGCCGAACACGGTGAAGTCCTAGGCTTCGCGGCAGCTACTTCCCTACAAGCGGTAGGGTCTACCGAAAGACTGGAGCGCGACGTCTCCATTCTTCGTCGTCAAGTAACGACTGCTCTCGATTCGGGCGAGACGGTGCGGCGCGATCATGTCGATCTGGCGCGAGGCCTGCTTGCAAGTAATTTTTCGCTGGACGAACGTACACTCAAAGAGCTTCATAGCTTGCTACTGGGACGAGAACTTGACTACGCAGGGCAATTTCGTGACATCCTCGTAAGGGTTGGTGGATCGTCGCTAGAAACTGACGGCCTCGCATCTGTGCCTGAGCCAGATCAGGTACGGCAGCAACTTGCCGCGGTACTAGAAGCTTGGGCACAGGCAGTTATGGTGGCATCTGCTTTGCCGCCCAAGGAACGCCTCGATCACATTTTGCGTTTCCATATCGGATTACTACAGGTACATCCATTTTTTGACGGCAATGGACTTCTCGCTCGCGTACTTTTAGCAGTCCACACGGAAGAACATCTGGGCATTAGAGTCATGCTTCCAAGGCGTGACGCCGCCTATTTCCGCGCCTTACGTCAAGCCAGCCAAGGAAATTATGATGATCTCCTTCGTTACGTAAAAATAAAAATGGACGACGCGGTCCAACATCGGCTCCCAGCGGACGGAGCGCCGAGCGACCGCGCGGGAAAGGAGGCGTCATGAAGCGTAAAGGCCGCGCCCGGGCGGACGACCTGCGGGCCGAGTACGCGTTCGACTACGCCAAGGCGGTGCGCGGGAAGTACCACCGCCGCCTGCTGCGGGAAGGGGCGAACGTGGCCGTGCTGGAACCGGACGCGGCGGAGAAATTCCGCGATTCCGCCGCTGTCAACGACGCCCTGCGGTCGCTGCTTCAGGTGTCCGATTCGACCCGCCGCCTGACCGCGCGCCCCAAGCGAAAGGCGCGCAAGACGGATGCCGCTTAGCCAGCAGGGGCGGGTTTGAAACCCGCCCCTACATTTTCTCAATCCCCTACCCCTTCCCCCCCCGGATACCGCTTCTCGGCCTCCTCGGCCCCCGCGGCGAGGTTGTAGTCCTGGTCGAGGTTGCCGTCCCCGGCGGGGAACTTGACGGTGAAGAAGGTGGCCCCGCCCTCGAGGGCGCGGCTGCGGTGGTGGGTGAAGCGGGGGATGTGGATGAGGTCGCCGGGCCCGACGATCTTCTCCTCGCCGCCCAGGATGTAGTGGAGTCTGCCTTCCAGGATGAGGGTGAACTGCTCCTCGTTCGGGTGCATGTGGAGCGGGGGGCCCTCCCCGGCGGGCTTGGTGACGACCCCCGCCTTCATGAACTCCCCGGTCACGGTCTTGGCGGTGATGGCGGGGTTCACGTTGCTGTGCTTCTCCTTCATCCCGGCGATCTCGTAGAAGGGCACCGCGGGTCTCCTCTGCCGGCGGGGGTCAGGGATCAGATTCGGGCCTTGACGCTTCCGTAGGGGCGATGCTTGTCATCGCCCGCCTTGGAAGGGCGCCGCCCGGGGCGAACACGAGGTTCGCCCCTACGGACCCTCACCCCAACCCTCTCCCATGGGGAGAGGGAGCAAGGCGCCACCCCTCCCGAGACAACGCCTATTGAACCTCCCCCCCTAGTTCAAATCCTCGAACGTGGCCGCGTCGGGGGGCAGGGCCACCGCCTTGCCGCGCCGGGCCGAGAGGTCCATCGCCTTGGTGAGGACGAGGTTGCGGTGGCCCTCCGCGGCGGTGGCGTGGGGGGTGTCGAGGCCGGTGTGGACCCGGGCGAACCAGGCGTTCGTCTCCTCGCGCATGGGGCCCCAGAGCTGGCCCAGGGCGATGTCCCCGGGCGGGTAGCTGGTCAGGAAGTCCACGTTGCGCTTCACCTCGGGGCTGTAGCCCGCGGGCTGGCCCTTCTCGGAGGCGAGCACCAAGTCGCGGTGGGTGTCGTCGATGGTGAGGACGCCCTCGGTGCCCACGATGCCGATCTCGAGGCTGTAGACCGAGCCCGGCCACACGACCGGGAGCGCCCAGTTGATGGACATGCTCCAGATGGTGCCGTCTTCGAACGTGAAGAGGCCGAAGGTGGCGTCCTTGGTGCCGCAGGAGACGCCGATGGCCTTGTCCACCGAGCGGGCGTAGATCTCGACGGGCTTCTTGCCCTCGAGGAGCCACATGCAGATGTCGAGGCTGTGGGTGCCCGAGACCACCATGGGGGTGAGGACGGAGCGGTTCTCGGTCTTGGCCACGGTGGCGATGGGGACGAGGCGGTTCATGAAGGCGCGGGTGGTGACCGAGGTCACGTCGCCCAGCTGGCCGGTGCGCACCCTCTCCTTCGCCACGAGGAAGCGGCGGCGGAAGCGCTGGGTGTAGCCCACCACGGCGTCGATCCCGGCGTCCTGGATGGCCTTGAGCACCCGGGCCGAGTCCTTCACGTTCGTGGCGAGGGGCTTCTCGATCATCATCTGGTGCCCGCGCTCGACGGAGGCGAGGATGGGGCCGACGTGCTCGTTCTCCTCGGTGGCGATGATGGAGGCGTTCACCTCGGGCCGGGCGAGGAGCTCCTTGTAGTCCTTGGTGAAGAAGTCGGCCTTCACGTCCTCGGCCAGCCTGCGGCCCGCCTTCTCGTCGATGTCGCAGAGCCCCAGCCACTCGACGCCGGGGTAGTCCCGGGCGAACTCCCCCCGGATGCGGCCCACCTTGCCGCAGCCGACCATGGCCAGGCCGATGGGCTTTTTTCCATTCCTTTGCGCGCTCATCCGATGCTCCCTATCGATGAATTCCGACCTTCCGAAAGAAAATCGTCAAGCCCGTCATGCGGGAGGAACCGTAGGGGCAGGCCCCCGTGCCTGCCCCCCGCCGGGGCGGCCACAGTGGGCCGCCCCTACAGATTCCAAAAGCAGATTCTTCGCGGAGTTTACCCTGAGCGCAAGCGCAGGGCTCAGAATGACGGCCTTTCGCCGTCCCGGTATCGCTCTCCTCTCCCCCTACCCCACCACCGCCTTGGGCAGCATGGCGTGGACGCCCTTGTACCCGTTCACGATCTGGGTCACCCGCAGGTCCACCGCGAGGCTGCAGAGCGTGTAGGCGTCGTCCCGGCCCATGCCCCTGAGCTCCCCGAGGAAGCTGATCGTCTCCCGGAGCGCCATCT
Source organism: Candidatus Tectomicrobia bacterium (assembly GCA_016192135.1). NCBI lineage: Bacteria > Pseudomonadati > Candidatus Tectimicrobiota > Candidatus Tectimicrobiota bacterium. The sequence continues at coordinate 35,616 of JACPUR010000018.1, forward strand.
TGGCCGCGTTGTCGAGGATGGGGTCGAAGCCCATGAGGATGTGGTGCGTGGGCGTCTCGGCACGGGGAGATTTCAGCTTCAGGTCCTTGCGGAGGCGGACCTCGAAGGTGCCCATCAGGCCCGTCTCGACCGCCGTGAGGCAGCATTCGCCGTCCCCCTGGCAGCCGTGGCCGTCTCCGACCGAGAGCCGCGCGCCCTCGTTGAAGACCGGGAGATAGAGCACCGTCCCGGCCACCAGCTCCTTGTTGTCGAGGTTCCCGCCCCAGGCCCCGGGGGGCATGGAGGGGACCTGCCCCATCGCGGGGAGGGGCGCCACCCCGATGTTCCCGAAGAAGGGGGCGAGCGGCACGTTCACCCCCGCGCCCCAACCGCAGGTGCGCCGCCCGAGGTCGATGTCCACGATGCGCTTGACGGTGTAGGGGAAGTCGGCCGGCAGGCCTCCGGCCAGGGGGTGGAACTGGTTGTAGCCCCAGTCGTAACGCGGCTGGATGTCCTTGATTCGGATCTCCAGCGCGTCCCCGGGACGGGCGCCCCGCACGGCCACCGGCCCCGTCATCATGTGGGGGCCCGGGCCCTGCGGGATCTTCTCCAGGATGGCGCGCAGGGCCTCCGAGGCGCGGCTCCCCACCTTCTCCACGTGCTCCTTGCGCCCGGACTCGGTGCCCACGACCAAGGTGTCGCCCGAGTCGATGGTCATGAGGGGCGGGAGCCCGGCGTCGTAGTAGCCCCAGTGGACGGTGTCGGGTCCGGCGATCAGTTCGTGGCGCGCCATGGTGTCTCCCCTATCCAAACAGCGCCTTGGGCAGCATGGCGTGGACGCCCTTGACCCCGTTTACGATCTGGGTCACCCGCAGGTCCACCGCCAGGCTGCAGAGCGTATAGGCGTCGTCCCGGCTCATCCCCTTGAGTTCCCCGAGGAAGCTGATCGTCTCCCGGAGCGCCATCTTGGCGGCGTTGTCGAGCAGGGGATCGAAGCCCATGAATATCCAGTGCGCGGCCGTCTCGGCGCGGGGGGTGGAGAGCTTCATGTCCTTGCGCACGATGAGCTCGAACTCGCCCGTCATGGCCGTCTCGATGGCCGAGAGGCAGCTCTCGCCGTCCCCCTGGCAGCCGTGGCCGTCCCCCGCCGCGAAGAGCGCCCCCTCGACGAAGACCGGGAAATAGACCGTCGCCCCGGCCCCGAGCTCCTTGTTGTCGAGGTTCCCGCCCCAGACGCCGGGCGGCATGGAGGGCACCCGCCCCATCGAGGGAGGGGGCGCGACGCCGAAGTTCCCGAAGAAGGGCGCGAGCGGCACCTTCACCCCGGCGCCCCAGTCCCCCGTCCCGGCCTTGGCGTCGAGCTTCACGATCACGAGCCGGGTGTGGGGGAAGTCCTCCGGGAGCCCTCCCAGGAGGGGCCGCACCACGTTGAAGCCCCAGTCGTAGCGCAGGCGGACGTCCCGGATGCGGACCTCGAGCACGTCCCCGGGCATGGCTCCCTGGACGGCGACCGGCCCGGTCAGGATGTGCCCGCCCAGGTCGCGCTCCCCGTTCTCGACGATGTCCCGGAGCTCCGGGGAGGCCAATTTCTCGATGGGGCCCTCCAGCGTTCGGACCCCGGGCTCGGCGTGGATGACCACCGTGTCCCCCGAAGCGGCGGTGAGAACCGGCTTTTTCTTCGGACAGTAATAGCCCCAGTTCACCGTCTTGGCGGTCGCGGTCAGCTCGTGCCGGGCCATGGGATCTCCTGGAGATGAATTACACCGATCAGGGGCTCATCCTTTCCAAAGGACCACCCCGCCTGTCATTCTGAACGGAGCGAAGCGGAGTGAAGAATCTTCGCGTGCGGCCACTCACGAAGATTCCTCGCTGCGCTCGGAATGACACCAAAATCGAGCCAGCCTGTCCCCCTACTCGAACAGCGCCTTGGGCAGCATGGCGTGGACGCCCTTCACGCCGTTCACGATCTGGGTCACCCGCAGGTCCACCGCCAGGCTGCACAGCGTATAGGCGTCGTCCCGGCTCATGCCCTTCCACTCGCCCAAAAACTTGATCGTCTCGCGCAGGGCCGTCTTGGCCGCGTTGTCGAGGATGGGGTCGAAGCCCATGAGGATCCAGTGGGTGGCCGTCTCGGCGCGCGGGAGGGCGAGCTTCAGGTCCTTGCGGAGGATGAACTCGATGGTGCCGGTCAGGCCCATCTCGATGCCGTTGATGTTGGCCTCGCCGTCCCCCTGGCAGCCGTGGCCGTCCCCCGCCGAGAAGAGCGCCTCCTCGTTGAAGACGGGGAGGTAGACGATCGAGCCCGCGCCGAACTCCTTGTTGTCGGTGTTGCCGCCCCAGGCCCCCGGGGGGGAGGTGGGGATCACCCCGAGCTGGGCGGGGGGGGCGACGCCGAAGTTCCCGAAGAAGGGGGAGAGCGGCACCTTCACCCCCGCCCCCCAGTCCCCCGTCCAGGACCCCTTGTCCACCTCGACGATGGAGAGGTGGACGTAGGGGAAATCCTCGGGCAGCCCGCCCACCAGGGGGCGGAAGCCGTTGTAGCCCCAGTCGTAGCGCGGCTGGATGTCCCGGAAGCGCACCTCGAGCACGTCCCCCGGCCTTGCGCCCCGGATGGCCACCGGCCCCGTCATGATGTGGGCCCCTCCCGCCGGGGCCTGGGTTTCGAGGATCGTCTTGAGCGCGGGGGAGATGCGCCCCGCCATCTTTTGGAGGAGGTCCTTGCGGCCCGACTCGGTGTGGATGACGAGGGTGTCGCCCGGGTCGATGCTCAGCACGGGCTTCAGCGCCGCCGAATAGAAACCCCAGTGCACGTTGTCCGGCCGGGTGATCAGTTCATGGATGGCCAACGGTTGCCTCCTCGGGAACCGGAAAGGGAGCCGCGGGAATCGGTATCGGGCCGAAACAGGACAGAGGACTCTACCATCCGGGGCGGAAGGGATCAAAAAGCGGGGGGCCCCTCAGCCCAGAGCCGCCCCGGCCAGGGTGGGGAGGATATCCCCAGCCCGCCCGCGCAGCAGGGCGTGGGCATGGGCGTCGAGGCGGGTGGGGCCCTCGTTCACGATGATGAGGCGGCCCCCGCGCAGGAGGGCCCGCTCCGGCAGGGCCCCCGCCGGGCGCACCGCGAGGGAGGAGCCCACCACCAGGAAGACCTCGGCCGCGTCCGCCCCCGCCACCGCCCGCTCCAGGCGCTCGGGGGGGATGGGCTGGCCGAAGAAGACGGCGTCCGGCTTGAGGGGCTCCCCGCACCCCCGGCAGCGGGGGATCTCCTCCCCCGCCTCGACCCGGGCCTGCACCTCCGGGCGCGGCACCTTCCCCCCGCAGCCCACGCACACGCAGGCGTGGCTCGTCCCGTGCATCTCGACGATTCGTCCGGGCGCGTGGCCCGCCTTCTGGTGGAGGCCGTCCGTGTTCTGGGTGACGAGGAGGGAGAGGCGGCCCGCCCCGTCCAGGCGGGCCAGGGCCCCGTGGCCGGGCGAGGGCTCGGCCCCGCTCACGAGCCGCCAGCCCTCCCGGGCGGCGGCCCAGTAGCGGCGGCGGACCTCCTCCGATCCCAGCCAGCGGCGGATGTCGAAGTCCTTGGGATCGAAGCGGCTCCAGATGCCGTTCCGGGAGCGGAAGTCCGGGATGCCGCTCTCGGTGCTGATCCCGGCCCCGGTCAGGCAGACCGTCGCGGAGGACTCCCGGAGCCAGCCCGCCGCAAGCTCGAACGCCCGCGTCTCCATCCGGGGCTCCTTTAGGGAAAGGACGCGCCCCGTTGGAAGCGGGCGCGCGGCGGGTGATATGGTACGCGAGCCCCTGGCGCGAAGCCAAGCAAGGAAAGGTGGCGGATTTGACGCGACTTTCTCTGATTGTCATTCCGAGCCCTGCGCTTGCGCTCAGGGTAAACTCCGCGAGGAATCTTCGTGAGTTGCCACCTGCGTAGATTCCTCGGTCGCCGTGCTCCCTCGGAATGACGAGCTCAAGGGCCAATGGAAACTACGCCTGTCGCTTTCCGAGGACCCCTCATGCCCTCCCTCCCCCGCCTCTCCCTCGCCGCCTGCCTCCTCGGGGCCCTCCTCGCCGGCTGCGCGCCCGGCTCCACCGTCAGCGACGAGGCCTGGAAGGCGCTCTCCGACTCCATCCAGAAGGAGTTCGACCTCCTCGTCCAGGAGTTCGACGCCCTCGACGCCCGGGGCGACCTCGAGCTCTGCCAGCCCGTCCAGTTCGCCGTGGCCCGCTTCGCGGTCTACCAGGTAATCGAGGAGAGGCGGGCCTCCGACCTGACCCAGCTCACGCGGCTCATCACGCGGGCGCGCCGGGCGCTGCGCTTCCCCCAGCAGGCCCTGCGGGACAAGCAGTGCGTGGACAGCGACGGGGACGGGCTGACCGACCTGGAGGAGGTCCGGGTCCATAAGACCCACCCCGGCAAGGCCGACACGGACGGGGACGGCCTCCAGGACGGGGACGAGGTGCGCCGCCACCGCACCGACCCCCTCAAGCTCGACACCGACGGCGACCTGCTGGGGGACGGCGAGGAGGCGCTCTTCTACAAGACCTCGCCCCTGCGCGCGGACTCGGACGGGGACGGCTACCCCGACGGCCTGGAGGTCTTCCTCGGGAGCGATCCCCTCGACCCCTGCTCCCTCCCCAAGGGGCAGGAGGACAAGCGGCTCCCCGGGCCCTACACCCAGTGCCGCCCGAGGCCCCCGGGCGCCGCGCCGCCCCCCCGGCCCTTCGCGCCGAAGCCCGCGCCGCGGGCGCCGGGCGGCCTTCCCGCCCCGCCTTCATCCGTGCGATGATGCGCGGGGAACCGGACACATCTCAGCGGACTCATTCGGAGGCGGAAATGGCACAGCGGGTGCGGCTCAACCAATACAGCAGCCGGGTGACGGAACCCCTCTCCCAGGCGGCCTCCCAGGCCATGCTGCACGGGGCGGGCCTGGACGAGCAAGACATGAAGCTGCCCCAGGTGGGCATCGTGAGCATGTGGTGGGAGGGCAACTCCTGCAACTTCCACCTGAACGACCTGGCCAGGCTCATCAAGGAGAGCGTGAACGAAGGCAAGAAGATGGTGGGCCTGTGCTTCAACACCATCGGGGTGAGCGACGGCATCTCGATGGGGACCGAGGGCATGAAGTACTCCCTCCAGTCGCGCGACATCATCGCCGACTCCATCGAGACGGTGGTGGCCGCCCAGTGGTACGACGCGGTCATCACCGTCCCCGGCTGCGACAAGAACATGCCCGGCTCGGTCATCGCCATGGGCCGGCTGAACCGCCCCGGCCTCATGGTCTATGGGGGCACCATCAGCCCGGGCTTCCTGGACGGGCGGAAGCTCGACGTCGTCTCCGCCTTCCAGGCCTACGGCGAGTACATCGCCGGGCAGATCGGGGAGAAGGAGCTCAAGGACGTCATCCGGCACTCCTGCCCCGGCGCGGGGGCCTGCGGGGGCATGTACACGGCCAACACCATGTCCTCCTCCATCGAGGCCCTGGGCATGAGCCTCCCCTACAGCTCCACCAACCCGGCCACGAGCAAGGAGAAGCGCAAGGAGTGCCTGAGCGCCGGGAAGGCCATCTACAACCTGATGGAGAAGGACATCCGCCCGCGCGACATCATGACGAAGAAGGCCTTCGAGAACGCCATCACCGTCGTCATGGCGCTCGGCGGCTCGACCAACGCCGTCATGCACTACATCGCCATCGCCAAGTCGGTGGGGGTGCGGCTCTCCCTGGACGACTTCCAGCGCATCAGCAACCGCACGCCCTACCTCGCCGACCTCAAGCCGAGCGGGAAGTACGTGATGGAGGACCTCCACGGCGTGGGCGGGCTCCCCGCCGTGCTCAAGATGCTCCTCAAGGAGGGCCTGCTGCACGGGGACTGCCTCACCGTCACCGGCCGCACCCTCGGCGAGAACATCGAGGCCCTCCCCGGCCTCAAGAGCGATCAGAAGATCATCTCCCCGCCCTCCCGGCCCCTCAAGAAGACCGGCCACCTGCAGATCCTCTACGGCAACCTCGCCACCGAGGGCGCCGTCGCCAAGATCACCGGCAAGGAGGGGGAGCGCTTCGAGGGCCCGGCGCGCGTCTTCGACTCCGAGGAAGCCGCGCTCAAGGGCCTCGAGCGGAAGAAGATCAAGAAGGGGGACGTGGTCGTCATCCGCTACGAGGGGCCCAAGGGCGGCCCCGGCATGCGCGAGATGCTCACCGTCACCGCCGCCATCATGGGCGCGGGCCTGGGCAACGACCTGGCCCTCATCACCGACGGGCGCTTCTCGGGCGGCACCCACGGCTTCGTGGTGGGCCACGTCACCCCGGAGGCCCAGATGGGCGGCCTCCTCGCCCTGATCGAGAACGGGGACAAGATCGTCATCGACGCCCGGAAGCGCGCCCTGACGCTGGAGGTGCCCGCCGCCGAGATCCGGGCGCGGCGGAAGAAGTGGAAGGCGCCCGCCCTCAAGTTCAAGCGCGGCACCCTCTACAAGTACGCCAAGCTCGTCTCCTCGGCCTCGGAGGGCTGCGTCACGGACGAGTGAGGGAGCTGCCGCTGAAATGCATAGGGGCGAGGCATGCCTCCCCCTACGGACGGAAGGGACGGTATGTAGGGGCGTATTGCAATACGCCCCTGCAATCGCGCGAACCCGCTAGCTCCACAACGAAACGGGGGAGCCTTCCGGCTCCCCCGCTTGCTTTCTTCGGCCACGCGCCCCCGCCTATTTCTTCCGCCTCGCCGCGAGGAACTTCTCGAAGTACTTGGTGAGCGGGTTGGTGGTCCAGTCGAAGTTGAGCCTCTTGGCCACCTCGAGCGTCTCTTCCGCCGTCCAGTCCTGCGCCTCGGCCTCGTGCATCAGCGAGCAAACCCCGGCCCGCCCGAGGACCCTTCAGTGGACGAACACGGGCCCTTCCCGCTTGGCATCGGCGATGGCCCGGTTCACCTGGGCGGCGGATTCCTCGGCGATGGTCTGAGCCGTCAGGGGAATGTTGACGTAGTTCATTCCGAGGGACTCGATCAGGTCCTTCTCCTGCCCGGGGGGAAGGTGCACCTCCTCCTCGTTGGCGTCCCGGACGTTGATGATCGTCTTCACGCCCTTCTTGGCCAGCTCCTGCAGCTCCTCCGCCGTGGGCTGGCCGCCGAACGACAGCTTGTCCGATAGGTCACGGTATTGCATGGCCATGGATGGTTCCTCCGACGGACGCAGGGCCGAATGGGGGAGCGTCATCCCCGTTGCACGATCTCCCGGTAGCGCATGAGGCGCTTGATCCTGTCCTCGCTGCCCTCTCGCTGGCAGATGCCGATGAGGTTGTTGAGCATCCGCTCCACGATGCGGCGCGGCGGGGTCTCCTGCAGGAAGCGCAGGTCGAAATGATACCCCAGCCCGCGCACGATGGCGTCGCAGTCCTGCACGCTGAGCCGGCGGCCCCCCTCGAAGGGGTCGAGGAAGATGGGCCCCTCGGGCGCCTCGTACTTGACGATGAAGTGGCCCGGCATCCCCACCCCCCGGAAGGGGAGGTCCAGCCGCCGCCCCAGCATCAGGTAGACGGACGCGAGGGAGATGGGAATCCCCCGCCGCCGGTCGAGCACGCGGTTCATGTAGCTGTTCTTGGGATCATAATAGTTGTCCCGGTCGCCGTCGAAACGCAGCTCGCCGTGCAGGTACTCGGCCGTCCTCTCGACGATCTCCGCCGGCGCCGCCCCCTTCCCCAGCCGCAACCGCAGCGCCTCCGCCATCCGATCGAGCTCCGCCTCCCACCGTCCCATGTCCTCGAGCGGATAGCCGTAGGAGGCCAGCAGGAAGACGCCCCGCTCCAGGTCCCCCTCCTCGGGAGCCGCGACGGCCCAATCGGCGAAAGCGCGCTCCAGCATCCGGTGGTGGTGGTCCTCCAGGGCGGGCGGAAGGACCGCCGGCCCCCGCCCCTCCCCGCGCAGCCGGAGGAGAAGCCGGTCCCGGTCCTCCTCGGAGAAGCCGGCGAGCTGGCGATCCAGGACGGCGGTGATGGAGGGGCGCTCATCCTCCAGCAGCAGGCAGAGGGCGCCGAGCTGGGCGTCGGTCAAGGGCATGGGGGCCTCCCTTCCCAGGCGACCGGGGAACTCCTTCCCTATGATAAGATCACCCGCGGCCATTCCCAAGTTGAAATTTTTGGCATTCCCGGTGGGGGCGATTGACAAGTTTCATTCATGGCTTGCCGCGCCCGCTCCCGCTTTTTTCACGCCAGGAGCCACCTCCGGCGGATTTCACATGATCCAAGCGGGCGGAGGAGAGAAAGCCGCCTATTGACGCAGCCCGAATCCCGGGCGCGTTTGGGGCTGCGGCGGCGGTTTTGTCGTGTGTAAGCGGGGAAAATCGAATCCGGAAGATCGGGTTAAACCCTTACCCGCCATCCGGCAGGAGGCACGCGTGCCCACCTACGCCGACGTGGCCGCCAGGGCGCTGGCCCAGGCCGGAATCGAGTTCGTCTTCGGCGTCCCCGGCAGCCACGGTGACCGACGGGGACACCGCCAATTGGCAGAAGATTCTCGCCACGCTGCGCACCTGGGAGGTCGAGGCGCTCGTGCCGGGGCACGGCCCGGTGGTCCGGGGCAGGGAGAACGTCCACAAGGCGATCGACGCGCTGGACGCCTACTTCAACGACCTGCGGGGCCAGGTCCGGGCCCTGATGCGCCAGGGGAAGAAGCTGGACGAGATCCAGAAGGCGGTGAACGTCGCGAAGTACGCCTCCTGGGGCCGGAAGAACGCGCTCGCGGGCACGATCAAGAAATTGTACGAGGAGCAGAGCGCGAACTAGCGCGCGAGCCCAGAATCGGCTCTGCCCTCGGAGACGGGCCGGCCCGCTTCACGGCCGAGGAGGCCCAGGGCCTCCTCGGCCGCCCGCTCTCCGCTCCGCACCGCCCCCTCCGCCGTGGCCGGGAGACCCGTGGCCGTCCAGTCCCCGGCGAGGAGGAGCCCCCGCGCCGGGGTCACCGGCCCGGGGCGGAATTCCTGCTCCTCCCAGCCGTTCGCCCAGGTCGCCGCCCGCTCCCGCACCACCCTCGCGCGCACCACCCGCCGCCCGGGCAGGAGCCTCCCCGCCGCCTCGCGCGCCGAGGCCTCGGCCTCCCCGCGCGGGAGCGCCGCCACCGAGTCCTCTCCCCCGGCCAGAAGGCAGACCGGGCCTTCGCTCCCGTAGGGGCGGAACAGCCAGTGCCAGGGCTCCCCGGCCAGGGCCTCGAAGGCAGGCCCCGGGCAGGGCCCGTCCAGCCACAGGTAGGCGCTCGCGATGGGTGAGGGCCGCAGGCGCCGGAGGTCCCGGAATGGGCGCTCTCCCCGCCAGGCCTCGGGCAGCAGGGGGCCCAGCGCCGGGGGGGGGACGGCGGCCACGACCGCCGCCGCTTCCACGAATTCCCCGTCCATGAGCCTCACCCCGCGCACCGAGCCTCCGCCGATCTCGACTTCCCGCACCGGCCTCCCCCGGTCCACCCGCCCGCCCAGGCGCTCGAGGGCGGCCCCGGCCCGGTCCGCCCAGAAGGCGCCGAGGGGCGAGGGCGGCACGGCCAGCGACGCCCCGCCCGGACCCTCGCGGAAGGCCTCCCGCGCCACCCGGGCGAAGAGGGCGGCGCTCCCCGCGTCCAGCGGGAGGTTCAGCACGGCGCGCGCGAAGGGCTCCCAGAACCAGGCGCGGGCCTCCCTTCCCTGGCCGAGCCCGTCCAGCATGGCGGCGACGGAGCCTCCCGCCCCGCCTCCCGCGAGGAGCCGGCGGAGGCCGCGCGCGATCTCGAGCCTCGCCCCGAGCCCGGGGCCCCGCCAGCGCAGCAGCGCCAGCGCCTGGCGCAACCTCCCCCCCTCCGGCGGGAAGGCGAGGCGCGGCAGGCGCACTCCTCCCCGGTCCGCCGCGCGGAACGGGATGTCCAGCGCGGGAGGGAAACGCAGCTCCGCCCCCGCCCGCCCCAGGAAGGCGCGCAGGGCGGGGTTGGCCGCCATGACGAGGTGGGGCCCCCAGTCGAGGTCGAGGCCGGATCCGGGATCGCGGAAGCTCGATGCCCGGCCGCCCAGGCGCCGGCCCGCCTCGAACAGCCGCACCGGGACGCCGCGCTCCGCCAGGCGGAGGGCCGCCGAGAGGCCGGCGAACCCGGCGCCCACGACGACGGCGGCCCCGCGCGGGGGAGGAACGCCCCGAGTCACCGTTCCCAGTAGCAGTGGAAGGCTTCGAGGAGCTTGGACGCGGTCGAGAGGGGCGGGCGCCAGGGAGCCGGTGGGAAGCCGGCGGCGTCCATCTCCTCGAGCAGCCGGCGGTAGATGCGGCCCATGAGCCGGGCGGGGAAGAGCTTGTCCTTCGCGTCGGCGGGAAGATGCCCGTCCGCCTCCCGGTAGAACGCGCGGGCGCGATCCGCCTGGAAGCGGAGGAGCGCCACGACGCGCTCGTCGTAATCCCCGCGGCGGAAGGCGCCGGCGTCCACCCCGAAGCGCTCCAGGTCCTCCCGCGGGAGGTAGAGCCGCCCCGCCTGGGCGTCCCGCCACACGTCGCGCAGGATGTTGGTAAGCTGGAGGGCGACCCCCAGGGCGCGGGCGTAGCGCTCCGCCGCCCCGGTGCGCACCCCGAAGACGCCCAGGCAGGCCAGCCCCACCGCCGAGGCCACCTTCTCGCAATAGGCCTCCAGGGCCGCGAAGTCCGCGAAGGGCCTTCCTTCGAGGTCCATCTCCACCCCCTCGCACACCGCGCGCAGGTGGCGGAGGGGGATGCCGAAGGCGGCGTCGGCGCGGGCGAGCTCCCGGAGGATGGGGTGGCGGCGCCCCCCCTCGTGGAAGCGCGCGAGGTCCTCCTGCCAGCAGGCGAGGCGGCGGCGCTTCGCCTCGGGCGCCCCCGGCGAATCGGCGATGTCGTCCACCACCCGGCAGAAGGCGTAGATGGCGTTCAGGGCGCGGCGGCGGTCGCGCGGCAGGGCGAAGAAGGCGAGGCGGAAGTTCGAGCGGCTCCGCCGCACCACCCAGCGGCAGTGGCGCGCCTCGGCCCGCTCCTGCCGGGCGGCGTCCGCGCGGCGGGCCAGGCGGCCCGCGGGCAGGAAGGCCGCCGCGAGGCAGGCCGCCCTGTCCCCGGGGCCGAGGCGGGGCGCCCCGCGCAGCACATCGAAGGAGGCCCGCTCGATGGCGTCGAGCGCCGCCGCCCCGCCCCGCCAGATGGCCCGGAGCTCCCGGCCCAGCCGCCCCCGAACCCTGGCGAGCGGGGGGAGCCCCCGGATCAGCAGGGCGCGGACCCGCCCCGCCTCGAAGACCATGAGCGCCCGGAGGGCCGGGCCCGCCGACTCCCCGCCCAGCTCCTCCTCGTCCACGCCGAAGGCCCGGAGGTCCTCCTGGGGGAGATAGACGACGCCCCGGAGGTAATCGGCCTTCACGTCCTGCAGATGGTTGGCGAGCTGGAGGGCGGTGCAGACGGCGTCCGAGGCGCGGAGCGTCTCGTCGTCCTTGAGCCCCCACATCTCCAGGATGATCCGCCCCACCGGATCGGCGGAGCGGCGGCAGTAGTCGAGGAGGGAGGCGTAGTCCGGGTAGCGCGCGACCTCCACGTCCTGCCGGAAGGCCGAGAGAAGATCGCGGAAGGGCCGGAGGGAGAGGCGGCCCGCCCGGAGGGTTTCGGCGAGGGCGGCGAAGAGGCCCTCCCCCTTCCCCTCGGCCGCCGCCTCGAGCCTCCGCTCCATCTCCTCCAGGAGCGCGAGACGCTCCCCGGCGGGGGCGGCGCCGTCGGCGATGTCGTCGGCGGCCCGGGCGAAGGCGTAGACCGCCGCGACGTGCGGGCGCATCCGGACGGGAAGGAGCCAGGAGGCGACGGGGAAGTTCTCGTAGTGGAAGGCCGCCTGCTCCATGCAGCGCCGGAAGGCCTCCGCCCGCTCCTCTCCCCCGGCCTCCGCCCGCCGCGCCTTCCCGGCGAAGGAGGCGCTCCCGTTGGCCGCCCCATCCCCGCGGGCGCCTTCCTCGCGCAGCGCCTGGATGAGCGGGGCGTCCGCCGGGAGGAACTCGAACTGGCCGAGCCGGGCCGGGCGGACCCAGGCATGGCCGGCCACGCCGTGGTCCTTTCCCTCGCCCGCCTTCCACGCGCAGTCGTAGAAGCGGAGGTGGACCGTCCGGTCCGGGTAGGCGTGGCGGGTCTCCCAGCGCAGGGAGCCCACCTCGACCTCCACCTCCAGTTCCTCGCGCAGCTCCCGCGCCAGGGCCTCTTCGGGGGACTCGCCGTTCTCGACCTTCCCGCCCGGGAACTCCCAGAGGCCCGCCAGGTGTTTCCCCTCGGGGCGCCGGCAGATGAGGATCTCCTCCCCCCTGCGGACGACGGCCGCGACCACTTCGAGGGCTTCGGGTTCGATCTTCATCGGATTCCCAAAAGGGTTGAACCTTCCGCCTATTCAGCCAGCGGCGCCAGCCGGGTTTCGAATATGGCCGGCTCGGCCTGGCGGAGCGCCTCGTCCAGCTCGATCTGGCTCTCGTAGCGGGCCGGAGGAAGGGTGAAGCCCGGGAACAAGAGCTGCATCGCCGCGGCCTGGAACGGCCAGGGGGCGATCTCCAGGGCTCCCTCGCGGGTCAGGCAGATCTTCATCCCGCCCCGCGTCAGGAACTGGACCTCCCCCGGGGGGGGCGATATCTCGGGCGCCCGGCACGCGATCAGGGAAAGGGTATCACACACCCGGAGGAGCCGTGCCGCCTCGTCCTTCAGGGAGGCCTCTTGGGGGCTGCTTTCCCTGAGCAACGCCTTCCGGCGCTCGCGCTCCTCCTCGGCGAAGCGGTCCAGCAGGGCCAGGTCCTCCTCGGGCGCGCCGGGGAGCGCCGCCTCCGCCAGCGAGGTGAAATGGAGGCTCACGAGGTAGCCCGAAAAGGGGCTGTGCGCCTCGCAGAAACGGATGCCCTCGGTCCAGGTGGAGACCGCCTCCTCCGCCGTCGCGGCGAAGAAGCTCTGGGGCAGGCCCGTCGCCAGGTCGATGCGGGGGGCGCTGTCGAGGCGGCACCAGCCGACGTCGTGGTTGTCGGCGGCGAAAAACAGGGAGTCGAGCAGGGCCGTTGGAAGGGCGGGGAGGGAGGGGGTGCCCTGCCAGCGGCGGACCAGGGTGCCCGCCGCGCGCGCGTGATCGTGCTGATGGATGAGCTGCACGCCTTCGCGCACGGGCCGGATGATCATGGAGCCGCCTCGCTCGCCGCGGCCGGGGCCGGGGCGACGGGATGGAGGGTGCCAAGGGATACCCGGGCCGGGCCGGGAAGAAAAACCGACGGATGGAGGTTCACGCGCCCCTGGAGCCGGCGCCGGGCCACTTTAGCAAGGGCCCCCGGCGGGGACAAGGCGCCCGGCGCGGATCCATTCCCGCACCAGCAACAACCCTCCTCCACGGCCGCGGGGCCCGGGAACGCCGCCGCGGTGGAGGACGGGCGGCGCGGCCGAAGGCCGCTCCCCTGCCGAGCCGGTGCAGGTCAGGCCGGCGTAGGGGCGGTTCGCGAACCGCCCCTACGAAAATCACCCTCTGTCGTCCGTTCGCGTAGAGGCCGGCCCGAGCCCCTCCCTCCCCCCGGGCCTTGTCCCTGCCGGACCCCTGTGCTAGAAGCCGAACTTTGCGAAGCTCGCCTGCCCCGCGAGAGGAAGACCACGCGCATGAGCACGCCCGCCCCCCATCTCCAGCCGGGCTCCGTCGGCCTGGTGGAGACGAAGCGCTATACGCTCCCCGGGCCCTTCCGCACCGAGTCGGGGCGGACGCTCGGCGAGGTGACCGTAGCCTATGAGACCTACGGCCGCCTGAACGCCGCGGGCGACAACGCCGTCCTGATCATCCATGCCCTGACGGGCGACGCCCACGCGGCCGGCTGCCACGCCCCGGACGATCCCCGCCCCGGCTGGTGGGACCCCATGATCGGCCCGGGCAAGGCCCTCGACACGGCCCGGTACTTCGTCGTCTGCACGAACAACCTGGGCGGCTGCTCGGGCACCACCGGCCCCGCCTCCACCGACCCGGCCACGGGCCGGCCCTTCGGGATGCGTTTTCCGGTCGTGACGGTGGAGGACACCGTCCGCCTCCAGAAGCTCCTCCTGGACGCGCTGGGGGTGAAGCGGCTGCGGACGGTGGTGGGGGGCTCCCTCGCGGGGATGCAGACCCTGGAGTGGGGGCTGCGCTACAGCGCCTTCTGCGACTCCATCATCCCCGTGGCGGGGGCGGCGCGGCTCACCCCGATGGGGATCGCCTGGGACAAGATCGGCCGCTCGGCCATCATGGCCGACAACAACTGGATGGGCGGCGACTACCCCCCCGGCGCGGGACCCAAGCAAGGCCTGAGCGTGGCGCGCATGATCGGCCACATCACCTACCTGAGCGGCGTCATCATGGGGCACAAGTTCGGCCGGCGGGTGCGGGACGAGGGGCGGCTCCTCGAGGACGTGAACGCGCGCTTCGAGGTGGAGAGCTACCTGGAGCACCAGGGGGGGAAGTTCGTCGACCGCTTCGACGCCAACTCCTACATCTACCTCTCGCGCATGATGGACCTCTACGACTCCGCCGCGGGCTGGCCGAGCCTGGAGGCCTCGCTGGAGCGCCTCCGGACGAAGTGCATGCTCGTGTGCTTCATCTCGGACTGGCTCTACCCGCCCCAGTGCAGCATCCAGATCGCCGAGGCGCTGCAGCGCCTGGGGCGCGAGGTCGAGCTCCACACGGTGGAGTCCACCTACGGGCACGACGCCTTTCTGGTGCAGTACGATCAGCTCACCCGCATCGTCGGCGACTTCCTCCGCCGCGTGGAGCGGGGCGGCCCCGTCGGCCTGGGCGCCCTCCCCGTCCCCGCCGGGACCCGCCGGTTCGTCTTCACCTTCCCGAGGGACGAGGTGCGCAAGCCCGTCCTCTGGGAGCTGGGGCGGAAGTTCCCCATCGCCATCAACATCATCCAGGGGGACGTGAGTACCGAGTCCGGCTGGCAGGTCTGCGAGATCGACGGCTCGGAGGCGGACATCGCCCGGGCGGCCGCCTACATGCGCGAGCGCGGCATCTGGGTGGACCCGGGGGGCATCGACCCCATCGACCACGACCGGGCCGAGGTGGTATAAACCGGGAATCCGGACAGGCGCGCGGCGGCCCCACCCGGCGGCGGGAAGGCCCCTGCCCGCCTTTGGAGCCCCTTCGAGGAGGAGCGGATGAGCCAGCTGGAAGAACCCATCATCGTCGTCAAGTACTCCGACTTCACCTGACCCTACTGCTACGTGGCCACCGTGGGTGGCTCCCCGATCCTGGAGAAGGATCCCGACGTGAAGGTGGAGTGGGTGAGCTGGGAAGGGCGGCCCCCCGGCGCCCCGTTCGCGCCCTATACCCCCGAAAAGCGGCTCGAGAACTACGAGAAGGTCCACAAGCCCCTGGCGCAGAAGTACGGGGTGCCCATCGGCCCCGCCGGGAAGAACCTCCGCACCACCAGCGCCCACCTCGCCACCTACTACGCCCGGGAGCGGGGGAAGCTCCGCGAGTTCCGCGACCGGGTGTACAAGGCGCGCTGGGTGGAGGATCTGGACCTGGAGAGCCCGGACGTTCTCGCCAAGCTGGGCGAGGAGGTCGGGCTGGACGGGGCGGAGATCAAGAAGGTGGTGGCCGGGCAGCGCTACCTCGCCCTCCTGCACAGCCAGCGCGCCCAGGGGAAGAGCCTCGGCATCTTCGGCATCCCCTCCTTCGCCGTGCGGGGGAAGATCTTCTGGGGGCAGGACGTGATCGAGGAGGTGCGCCAGGAGGTGGCCCGCCTCAAGCGGGAGCTCCTGGAGAAGCAGAAGCAGAGCGCCTGAGCCGCGGCGTTAGAAACCAAAGGGGCCCCGGAGACGGGGCCCTTTTTTTCGTGATCTACGGACGCAATGGCGCGGCGGACACCGCTTTGCCTATCGGGAATGGAATCTCTTCTCCCTCCCCCTCCGGGGAGGACCCAAGAACCGGTGGAGTAAAGTGCCACCCATGTGCCCGGTCTGATCTGTCACCCATGTGGCAGGTTGCACAGTGGGGGAGCACCGCCAGGGGCATCTCCCTCCCCCTACCCCCTCCCGGAAGGGAGGAGAAAATTCAAATGCGCCTTGAGATTGGCGAACCGCTATCCAGGAATCAGCACCACCGCCTCGATCTCGACGATGTCGTCCTGGTTGAGGGCGCGGACCTCGACGATGGTGCGGGCGGGAAGATCCTTCCCGAAATATTCCTCGAACAGGCGGTTCACGGCCGGCCGGTGGGCCTTCATGTCGGTGACGTAGACCGTGGTGGTGAGGAAGCCGGCCATCGAGGCCCCGGCCGCCTCGGCGATGGCCTTGAGATTCTCGAGCGCCTGCCGCGCGCGGGCCTCGATGCGTGGTTCGGTGAGTTCCCCGGTGGCCGGGACGATGCCCCGCTGCCCGGCGATGAAGAGGAGGTTCCCGGCCCGGCGGGCCTGGGCGAAGGGCCCCGTGGGTGCCGGCGCCCGGGGGGTGGAGACGGTCTCGGGATGCGTCAAGCGCGCGTCCGGGGCGGAGAGGCTATTTCTTCTTCGCCTTGGCCGGAGCCTCGGCCGGGAAGGCGACCTTGAGCCACTGCTGGGCGAACAGGGCCGCGGTGTCCGCGTCCTTGCCGGGGATGAAGGCGATGGGCTCGGGCGGCCGGCTCCCGTCCGGCTCGGTCATGTAGAGGTCCCCGCCGGGGCCGTACAGGTCGTGCCGGCGGGGCTCCAGGATGTATCTCACCCCGTTGTGCGTCAACTCGGGCATGTCGCGCTTCTTCCTCCGCGAAAGGCCATGAACGGGCGGATGAACCGCCCCGGGAGCGGGGGCAATATAACGAAAGGCCGTTCCCCCGTAAACCCAGGCCCCGCCCCCCCCTTCCCGGCTTGAACCCCGCCGGGCGTTATGATAAAGCGCTTGGAGCTTGGGCCGTTAACTCAGCGGAAGAGTGCCATCCTCACACGGTGGAAGTCGCTGGTTCGAATCCAGCACGGCCCACCACGCCTTCCTCCCTCGCGGCATCCGGAAATCCACGCCTCCCCCGGCCGGCCCCCGGATTCGAGGAGCGTTTTGCGCGCGGCGCGTGTTTGAGGGGATGAGGCCTGCGAGCGTGCGGCTCCGCCCGCGCCGCCAAAAACGATGCTTCCGTCCGGGATTCCGGTTCGGGTCTTATTCGGATTGATTCGGCGCCCTTGGACCTTCAGAATGGAGGCTGGGTTCCCGCCGTGAACCCGCCGCTTCTCCTCATCGTTCCGAGGCCGTGGAAGTCTATGCAGGCCGCCGCGAGCCAGCCCTGGCACATGCTGGGGCCGGAGGGAGATTGCCTCTCCCCCTGGCCGGCCCCATGCGCTTCCGTCCCGTTTCCGACCCTCCCCGCCCGCCCCGGCGCCTGATCCGGCATGAATAAGCCCCGGAGAGTCCTGTCTCTGTTCGACACGGTTTCCATTATCGTGGGCATCGTGATCGGGGCGGGCATTTTCCGGCTGCCGAGCCTGGTCGCCTCTCAGCTGGGCGGCGAGGCGGCCATCCTGACGGCGTGGGCGGCGGGCGGCCTCATCTCCATCGTGGGCGCCCTCTGCATCGCCGAGCTCGCGACCGCCTATCCCCATCCCGGCGGGGAGTATCATTTCCTCACCCGAGCCTACGGGCGCGACTGCGGGTTCATGTTCGCCTGGGCCCGGATGACGGTGGTGCAGACGGGGAGCATCGCCCTGCTCGCCTACATCTTCGGCGACTACGCCGCGCAGCTTCTTCCCCTCGGGCCGCACGGGACATCCCTCTACGCCGTCGCGGCCATCCTGTTCCTGACCGCCGTCAACTTGATCGGCATCCGGCAGACGAAGCTCGTCCAGAACCTCCTGTTCGCGGCGACCATCCTGGGCCTCCTGTGCGTGATCGGAGGCGCGTTCCTGACGCCCGCGGCGCCGGCCGGGCGCGCCTCCGCCCCGGCCGCCACGCCCTCCGGCGTGGGCCTCGCGATGATCTTCATCCTCCTCACCTACGGCGGCTGGAACGAGGCGGCCTACGTCTCCGCCGAGGTGAAGGACGGCCCGCGCAACATGGTACGGGGACTCCTCCTCGGCCTGGGCGTGATCACCCTGTTCTACGTGGCCGTGAACTTCGCCTACCTCCGGGTGCTGGGGGTCTCCGGGGTGGCGGGGTCCAAGGCGCTGGCGAGCGATTTCATGCGCGGGATCTTCGGCGAGGCGGGGGTCGTCTTCATGTCCTTCCTCATCCTGGCGATCGTCCTGGCGTCGCTGAACGTCACCGTACTGACCGGCGCCCGGACGAACTTCGCCTTGGGCCGCGACTTCCCGGCGTTCGGCTTCCTCTCCCACTGGAGCTCCGGGGGAGGGGCGCCGGTGCGGGCGCTCCTGGTGCAGGGGGCGATCGCGCTGACGCTGGTCCTGCTGGGCGCCTTCAGCCGCCGGAACATCGAGCTGGTGGTGGACTATCTCTCCCCCGTCTTCTGGCTCTTCTTCCTGCTGACGGCCATCTCGCTGTTCGTCCTGCGCAGGCGCGAGCCCGGCGCCGAGCGCCCCTTCCGCGTGCCGCTCTACCCGGTCACCCCGGCCCTCTTCTGCCTCACCAGCGCCTATCTGCTGTACTCCAGCCTGAACTACACGGGGGCGGGGGCGCTCGTCGGGGTGGGCGTGCTCATCCTTGGGATTCCCTTTCTCGCCTGGGCGCGCAGACGGCCGGCGCCCGCGGAAACGACAACCGCCGCTTGATGGCGGCGACTCTCCCGAAAGGAGCCTGCGCATGAAACGGAGAATCCGGCTCGTCCCGTCCGTCCTGGTCCTGCTCGCCGCGCTGGCCGCCCTGCCGTTCGGCGCCGCCGCCGCCCCCGGCCCGGCCCTCGACATCCACTTCGTCCCGACGCCCGAGGATGCCGTCAAGAGGATGCTCGAGATGGCCGAGGTGAAGCCCTCGGACGTCGTCTACGACCTGGGCTCCGGCGACGGCCGGATCGTCATCTCGGCGGTGCGCGACTTCAAGGCGCGCAAGGGCATCGGCGTTGACCTGGACCCGGTGCGCGTCCAGGAGGGCATCGCGAACGCCAAGGCCGCCGGCGTGAGCGACCGCGTCCAGTTCATCGAAGGGAACGTCTTCAAGGTCGACTTCAGCGAGGCGACCGTCGTGACCATGTACCTGCTCACGCGCATCAACATCGACCTCAGGCCGCGCATCCTGAACGAACTGAGGCCCGGCACGCGCGTGGTCTCGCACCAGTTCGACATGGGGGACTGGGAGCCGGACGAAACCGAACACGTGGGGAAGGCGACCCTCTACGCCTGGACCGTCCCGGCCAAGGTCGAGGGCAGCTGGAAATGGGAGATGGACGGGAACGGCTACCAGCTCCAGATCGAGCAGCGGTACCAGAAGGTATCGGGGAATCTGAGCGGCGGCGGGCCGGGGGCCCCCATCCGCTACGGGCTGATCAAAGGGGACCGCCTCACCTTCGAAGCTCCCGTGCGGGGCGGCGGCACCATGCGCTTCGACGGCAAAGTGGTGGGCAAGGACGCCATCGAGGGCATCGTCAGCGCCGGCGGGTCGAGCCAGAAAATCGTCGCCCGGCGGGCGAACTGAGGGCCGGGCGGGGGGCGCGCGGCGAGGGCCCGAGAAAATAACCGCCTGGGCAGATGCATCTTTACACCAAATTCACGCTCCTGCGGGTTTTTTTCCCTCCTCCTCCGGGGGAGGGCTGGGTGGGGGAATGCCGCCGAGCCGCTTCCCTCCCCCTGCCCCCTCCCGGAGGGAGGGGGAGGTTGAGCGGGCACGGGAGCCTTCAGGCAGCCAAGCCCTTCAGCAGGTCCCGGATCTCCACCGGGCGCCCCGTCCCGGCCGAGAGGCAGGAGCCCTCCACCAGGGCCAGGGCGTAAAGGCCCTCCTCCGGCCCCGTCTCGGGCGCCTTCCCGGTCCGCACGCAGTCCGCGAACTCCTCCAGCTCGTCCTGGATCATCTCCGTCATCTGGGGCAGGACCACCGGCACGAAGCCCGCCTTCCCCTTGGGCTGGAGAGTGAGGACCGTCTCCTGGTTCGTCCGCTCGGCGAGGGTGGTGTTCTCCCGGTGCATCTCGAGCGCGAGGATGCCCTCCGTCCCGTGGACGCGCACGGAGTACGCCCCCGAGGTCACGAAGCTGCACGCGATGGAGGAGAGCCCGCCCCCCTCGTGCTCGACGATGGTCATCGTCACGTCGTCGATCTCGGCCGGCGTGGCCAACCTCTTGTGCACCCCGGTGACGCGGACCGGGCGGCCCATCAGGTAATTAAGCGTGTCGCAGTGGTGGACCCCCATCTGCATCAGCGGCCCGCCCGGGCACTCGGCCCGGAAGAAGCGCCAGCGGTCCGGGCCCATGGTGAGGCCCGCCGGGTTGGTGAAGGCGGCCTCCGCCCAGAGCGGGCGCCCCACGGCCCCCTCGTCCATCATCCGGCGCATCACGCGGTGGCCGGCCGCCCGGCGGTAGCAGTGGCCCACGGCGAGCACCTTCCCCGAGGCGCGCCAGGCCTCCAGCACCGGCCCGGCCTCGGCCAGGGTGTTGGTGAGGGGCTTCTCCACCCAGACGTGCTTCCCGGCCCGGAGCGCGGCCTGGATCTGCCCGGCGTGGGCGCTGTTCGGCGTCGTGATCAATATGCCCTCGATGGACTTGTCTTTCAAAATCTCCTCGAAGCTCCCCGCCTCGGCGCAGCCGTGCGACTTCGCGAAGGCGGCGCGCTTCCCGGGATTGCGCGTGAAGCACGCGGCGATCTCCAGCCTGGAGCTGTTCTTCACGGCCGTCCCGATGGGGGTGGACCACCAGCCGATGCCCACGAGGGCGGTCTTGACCGGGGTGTGGCTCATCCTCTCCTCCTCGAAAATCGTTCGTGACGGGATGCGGGCACGATACCACGCGCCCCGCTCCCCGAGAACCGAATGCCGCGCCGGAGTATAATCGCCGGAGAGGAGGACGACCCGATGCGGCCCCGCCGGATTCTCGCCGCCGCCCTGCTGGCCGCCGCCCTGCCCGGGGGCGCCTGGGCCGGGGTGAGCGCCGCCAACTTCCGGAGGGAAGGCCTGACCGGCCACGCCGACGTGACCTACACGAACGACTCGGAGGCGGTGCTCTCCTCGGTCAAGGTCGAGTGCGTCCCCCCCGGCGTCACCGACCGCCGCCGGCACCTCAACCTCTACTTCTCCAACCACCTGGGGGGCGGCCTCCCGCCCGGCTACGCCGAGACCCGCTCCGTCTCCTTCCCCCTGCCGGACGAAACGGCCCGGCCCGAGGACCTCTCCTGCGAGGCCCACGAGCTGCCCGTCAAATTGCCCTAGGCTTCCTCCCCTCACAGCAAATTCTGTGGGTCCACGTCCACGATGAGCTGGACGGAGCGCGGCGCCTTCTCCCGCCCGAACGCCTCCATCAGGGCGCGCACCGCCTCGCCCAGCCGGCCCGAGGTGCGGCTCTTGAGGAGCATGTGCCGCCGCCACAGCCCCCGCACACGCTCCAGGGGCGCGGGCGCGGGCCCCAGGAACTCGACTTCCCCTCCCGCCCCCGCCGGGCGGGCGCCCTGCTTCTCCAGGAAGCGGCGGCTCCACTCACCGGCGCGGGCGGCCGCCGCCTCCTCCTTCGCCTCGAAGCGCAGCCGCGCGAGCCTGCGGAAGGGGGGATAGCCCGCCCGCTCCCGGGCCGCGATCTCCTTGGCGTAGAAGCCGGCGTAATCGTGCTCCCGGGCGCAGGCCACGGCGTAGTGCTCGGGGCGGAAGGTCTGGATGACCGCCTCCCCCGGCAGCTCCGCCCGCCCGGCCCGGCCCGCGACCTGGGTCAGGAGCTGGAAGGTGCGCTCCGAGGCCCGGAAGTCGGGCAGGTGGAGCCCCACGTCGGCCAGCACCACCCCGACGAGGGTCACCCTCGGGAAATCGTGCCCCTTGGCCGCCATCTGGGTGCCGATGAGCACGTCCGCCTCCCCGCGCCGCACCGAGGCGAGGAGGCGGTCGTAGTCCCCCGGCTTCTTCACGGTGTCGCGGTCCATGCGCACCAGGCGCGCCTCCGGGAAGCGCGCCCGGGCCGCCTCCTCCACCCGCTCGGTGCCCAGGCCGAAGTAGCCCACCCGCCCGCTCCCGCACGCGGGGCACAGGCCGGGCGGCCGGGACTCGGCGTCGCAGAGGTGGCAGCGCAGCCGGCCCCCTCCCTCGCGGTGGAAGGTCAAGGGCGCGGAGCAGTTCGGACACTCGACCGCCGCGCCGCAGTCACGGCAGAGGAGGATGGAGGAGAACCCCCGGCGGTTGAGGAAGAGGAGCGCCTGCTCCCCCCTCTCCAGTCGCTCGCGGATGGCCCGGGAGAGATCGGCGCCGAGGAGGAGCGGCGTCCTCGCGTCCTTCCCCGGCTCCTTGCGGAGGTCCACCACCCGCACCCCGGGCAGGGGCCGCCCCCCGGGGCGCGCGGGGAGCTCCTTCAGGCGGTACTTCCCCTGCCGCGCGTTGTGGTAGCTCTCGACCGAGGGAGTGGCCGAGCCGAGCACCACCGGGACGCCCAGGCGCCGCGCCCGCACGATGGCGGCGTCGCGGGCGTGGTAGCGGGGGGACTCCTCCTGCTTGTAGGAAGCGTCGTGCTCCTCGTCCACGGCGATGAAGCCGAGGCTCCTCACCGGGGCGAAGACCGCCGAGCGCGTGCCCACCACGACGGAGGCCTCCCCCTTCCAGGCCCGCCGCCACTCCCCCTCCCGCCGCCGCTCGGGGTAGGCGCTGTGGAGGCAGGCGGCGCGGTCCCCGAACCGGGCC
Organism: Candidatus Tectomicrobia bacterium; assembly: GCA_016192135.1. NCBI lineage: Bacteria > Pseudomonadati > Candidatus Tectimicrobiota > Candidatus Tectimicrobiota bacterium. The sequence goes on from JACPUR010000018.1 coordinate 58,257, forward strand.
CGGAAGCGCCCGAGGAGCTGGGGCGTCAAGCCGATCTCGGGCACGAGGACGAGGGAGCCCCGGCCCATGCGCGCGGCCTCCTCCGCGAGGCGCAGATACACCTCGGTCTTGCCGCTCCCCGTCACCCCGTGCAGGAGGGTGACGGAGAACTTCCCCTCGCGAAGGTCCCCCGCCACGGCCTCGAAGGCGTCCCGCTGCGCTGGATTGAGGATGGGCGGAGAGGATGGGGCCTCCTCACCCTCGCCCGGGGCGGGGGCTCCGGGAGGTACCACGTCCTCCTCGAGGCGCACCGCCCCCCGCTTCGCCAGGGCGGCGCAGGCCGCCCGCGCGCCGGGCGCGGCCGCCTCCAGCTCCCGCAGCGGCATCCGGCCCTCCGGCGCCGCCGCGAGCGCCTCCAGGGCGGCGGACTGGCGGGGGGCCTTCTTGCGGAGCTTCTCCATCTCCCCGGGAGGGAGCGGAGCGAGGAGCCGGGCCATCCGGATGGTGAGGGGCGCGGCGCCCTCCTTCTCCTCGGTTACCCGCTCGGCCAGGCCCGCCGCCTCCAGGCGCTCCAGCTCGGCCCGCGCCCCCCGGCCCAGCGCCGCCGCGAGGGCGTCCCCGGTGCGGGGGCCCTTGCGCAGCCCCGCGAGCAGGCGCGCGCGCGGGCTCCCGCCCGCCTCCATGCCCGGGAGGCCCAGCCCCGCCGCCTCGAGGACGGCCTCGCGCCGGCCCTCCTCGGTCAGGCGGAAGCGGGTCTGGACCCGCCGCTCGGGGAGGCCGGGCAGCGCGGCCCGGATGGCCTCCCCCCAGCCGCAGCAGTAGTAGGAGGCGATCCAGCGCGTCAGCTCCAGCATCTCCGGGCCGATGAGGGGCTCGTCCTCCAGCGTCTCGATGATGTCCTTCAAGTTCTTGGGGTCGAGCCCGGCGGGGGGAGCCCCGGCGGGCGGCGCGGCGACGTAGCCCGTCACCTTGCGCGAGCCCAACGGCACCCACACCCTGAGGCCGGGCGCGAGCCGCCCCGCGAGGGCGGGGGAGGCGCGGTAGGTCAGGGTGTCGAGCTGGGGGACGTTGAGGGCCACCTCGACGTAGCGCGCGTCCCGCCCCGCCTCGGCGGGGCGGGAGGGGCGGAGGGTGTACTTCACGGCGCCCATCCCCTCATCCCCCCGCCGCGGGCGGGACGCCGCCCGAGAGGATGACGCGCAGCATCTCGCCCGTGATGTTGCGCCCGCTCAGGACGGCGCCCACCGTCTTCCCCCCGAGGTCCAGCTTGAGGGCGGCGGCGGTCGAGGCGGCCCCCGCCCCCTCGGCGACCGCCCGCGCCTCGAAGGCGAGGAGGCGGATGGCCCCGCACATCTCCTCCTCCGTCACGAGCACCACGTCGTCCACCCACCGCTGGAGCATCTGGAAAGTGAGCTCGTAGGGGAAGCGCGTGGCGAGGCCGTCGGCGAAGGTCCGGGGCGAGGGCTGGGGGCGCGGCGCCCCGGCCCGGAAGCTCTCGTGGAAGGCCGGGGCCCCCGCCGCCTGGACCCCGATGACGCGGACGGCCGGGTTCACCGTCTTGGCCGCGAGGGCCGAGCCGCACACCCCGCTCCCGCCCCCGAGGGGCACGAGCAGCAAGTCGAGCCCCGGCTCCTCCTCCAGCATCTCCAGGGCCTGGGTGGCCACCCCGGCGATGAGCAGGGGCTCGTTCGCCGAGTGAACGTAGCGCATCCCCCGCTCCCCCGCCTGGGCCTCGCACCACTCGCGGGCGTCGTCGAAGTCCCGGCCCTTCAAGACGACCTCCGCCCCCAGCGCCCGCATGGCGGCGATCTTGTCCGGGTTCGAGCCCTCGGGCGCGGCGACGAGCACCCGGGCGCCGAAGGCCCGCCCGGCCCAGGCGATGGACTGGCCGTGATTGCCCGTCGAGGCGGTGATGAGGCCCCGCGCCCGCTCCTCCGGGGAGAGGGCCGAAACCAGGTTCACGCCCCCCCGCACCTTGAAGGCGCCGATGGGCTGCATGGACTCGAACTTGAGCAGGAAGCGGCCCCCGGTGCGCCGGGAGAGGGCCGGGATCTCCAGGAAGGGCGTCGGGCGCAGGTGGGGCGCGATGCGCCGGCGGGCGGCGAGGACGTCCTGGAAGGTGGGCTCGCGCATGGGGGCTCCGGGATCGGGCGTCCCTGTCTTATACCAGACCTGCCCGTTTCCCATCCTCCCGGCCGGTGGGCCATCTGGGTCCGTAGGGGCGAGGCATGCCTCGCCCCTACGAAATTTCATCCCCTGGCATCCGCTTCCGCGGGGGCGGGTTTCAAACCCGCTCCCGCGGACGCACCGGACAATCGCAGGGGCGGCCCCCCGTGGCCGCCCTGGGGCAGGCCATCTTTTCGGGTCCCCGAATCGGCCCGCCGATTCGGGATGAGGGGCCTGCCCCTACAGACGAAATTCCTCCTGCCGGAGCTGCCCTCCCCGAAACACCTCATTGACCCCGCCTCGGGGGGCTCCCTACAATGCGAGCCTAGACTGCGTGGGAGGATCCGCCATGAAAAGCGCGCTCGAGCTGGCGATGGAGAAAACCTCCGCCATCGGGGCCAAGGCCCGCGAGGAGCTGGCCAAGCTCTCGCCCGCCCAGCGGGCCGAGATCGAGAAGCTCAAGAAGGTGTACGAGGGGAAGACCGCCGAGAAGGACGTGATGTTCCAGCAGGAGGCCATGAAGCTCACCGGCGGAATCCCCCTGGAGATGGCGTCGCGGGCGCTCCCGCCCGAGCTGGCCGAGAAGCTCGGGCAGCTCCGCGAGAAGCTCAAGGCGGACAAGGAGGCCATCGAGGCCGAGCGCGACCAGAAGATCGAGGCGGCCAAGAAGGATGGCTAGCGGATGAGCCTTGTCGCCGCCGTCCGCTGCGAGGGCTACGAGCGCGCGCACGTCGAGGAGGCGGTGGGCCGGCTCCTCGAGCTCCTGGGGGGCGCGGCCCGCTTCGCCCGGGCCGGGGAGCGCCTCCTCCTCAAGCCCAACCTCCTGAAGGGCGCCCCGCCCGAGCGGGCCGTCACCACCCATCCCGAGGTGCTGCGCGCCGCCATCGGGGCGCTCCGCGCCGCTGCCCCCGATCTCAGGCTCCGCGTCGGGGACAGCCCCGCCTGGGGCGGCTTCGAGGCCTCCGCCGAGGCGGCGGGCCTCGCGGCCATCTGCCGGGAGACAGGGGCCGCCCTCACGCCCTTCGCCGGAGGCGTGAAGACCCCCAACCCCAAGGGCCAGGTGTACGACCACCTCGTCCTCGCCCGCGAGGCGGTCGAGAACGGCGGCCTCATCAACCTCCCCAAGCTCAAGACCCATGTCCAGCTCTACATGACGGGCGCCGTGAAGAACCTCTTCGGCTGCGTGGCCGGCAAGCGCAAGGCCTGGTGGCACTTCAAGGCGGGGAACTACCAGGACTACTTCCCCCTCATGCTCGTCGAGACGGCCCGGCTCCTGGGGGCGCGCCTGCACCTCCTGGACGCGGTGCTCGCCATGGAGGGGAACGGCCCCGCGAACGGTGTCCCCCGCCCCATGGGCCTGCTCCTGGCCTCCGAGGACCCGGTGGCCCTCGACCGGGTGGCGGTCGAAGCCGCCGGGCTCGACCCCGCCCGCCTGCGCACCCTCGAGGCCGCCCGCCTGCTGGGATGGGGGGAGACCCATCTCGCCAAGATCGAGATCGCCGGCCTTCCCCTCACCGAGGCCCGCCTGGCCCGCCCCCTGGCCGAGCCCCGGATGATCCCCATCGGCTTCAGCCTCCCCCGGGTGGTCAAGAGCACCCTCAAGCAGCAGTGGCTCCTGCGGGTCGAGGAGCCCCTGCGGCGGATCTCGTAAGAAATTTTGGTTTTATCCCAAGATATTCGAGAAAATCCTGTAAAATCGGTCCATTTCCCGCCTTATCCCTGCCTTTTTAAAAGGTGAAATTCGGTGAAATATCGTGAAAATCGGTGAACGCTCAGGCTTCCAGAGGAGCGGGGGATGCTTCATGTGAGCGGGAAACCGCCCCCCCCGCGGTTGGGCCGCGCGCCCCCGGCGGTGAATATACGCCCCCGGGCGGGAAAGCCATTTACCCCATTTTCGCGCAATTTCGCGCTGGTTCCGCCATTTTCACCTCATGGATTAGAATCCGGGGGCATCCCGGGCAGGGCCAAAAAAGAGGGGGCCTTTGGGCCGCACCGCCCGCCCCGGCCCGCGCCGTACGCCCGGGGAAAGGAATCCCCCACCCCAGCGGGCGCCCCCCATGCCGCAAGCGGCGGGCCGCCCGGGAGGAGGCCCATCATGGACCGCGCGCTGTGGATCGTTCAGGGGCTGCTCGCGCTTCTCTTCCTGTGGGCGGGCGGGATGAAGCTGGTCCTGCCGCTCGAAAAGCTGGCGGGGCCGGTGACGCTGCCGGGTCTTTTCGTGCGGTTCATCGGGGTGGTGGAAGTGCTCGGCGCGCTCGGCCTGCTCCTCCCCGGGCTCCTGGGCATCCGGACGGGCCTGACCCCCCTGGCCGCCGCCGGGCTGGTGATCATCATGATCGGGGCGGTGGGCGTCACGCTGGCGGGGGGCGAGATCGCGGGGGCGCTCATCTCGGCGGTGGTGGGGCTCCTCGCGGCCTTCGTCGCCTGGGGCCGCTGGCGGCTCGTGCCGCTGGGGGGGAAGGCGCGGCGGTAGGGCGCCGGTCGCAGGAGTGGCCGGCCGATTCCGTAGGGGCGGACCCTCCTTCGGAGGCCGAAGCCTCCTACGGAGGGCGAAGGCCTCGTGCTCGCCCTCATCCCCCCGCCACGGGGCGAATACAAGATTCGCCCCTACAGGTGGATCATTAACCGGTGCCCGTAGGGGCGGTTCGCGAACCGCCCCTACACCCGCCATGCCGCCGGCCCTTGCTGTATCAAATATTCGATCGGCTCTGGCCCCCGTCCACGGCCCAGCAGGCGCCGTGGACGAGGCTGGCGCGGGGGCTCACCATGAACACCGCCGCCGCGGCCAGCTCCTCGGGCCGGCCGAAGCGCCCGAGCGGGAGGTCCGAGTCGATGAAGCCCTTCAAGCCGTCCGGGGCCTCCTTCACCCGGCGGTCCCAGCTCCCGCCCGGGAAGAGGATGCTGCCGGGGGCGATGGCGTTCACCCGGATGTTGTCCTTGGCCACCTGCTGGGCCAGGGCCTTCGAGAAGCCGATGAGGGCGGCCTTGGAGGCGTTGTAGGTGGCCGAGCCGCCCCCCTCCCGGCCGTAGATGGAGGCCACGTTCAGGATGGAGCCCCCGCCCCGCTTCCTCATCTCCGGGATGGCGAGGCGCGAGAGCGCCACGGCGTGGAAGAGGTTGGTGCCGAAGGCGGCCCGCCAGTCCTCCTCCGTGAGGTCTACCACCGCGCCCGGCCTCGCCCCGCCCGCGTTGTTGACGAGAATGTCCACCCCGCCGAAGGCCTCCAGCGTCCTTTTCAGGAAGGCCTCGGGGACGCCCGGCGCGGTGATGTCCCCCTGGAAGCCGACCGCGGAGCCCTCCCGGATGGCGTTCAGCTCTTTCACCGCCTCATTCAGGCGCGCCTCCCCCCGGGCGCCCACCGCGACCCGGCAGCCCTCCCCGGCCAGCCCGCGCGCGATGTGGTAGCCCAGCCCCCGGCTCCCGCCGGAGATCATGGCGGCCTTGCCCTGGAGCATGAGGTCCATGGGGATACCCTCCACCCGTCATTCTGAGCGACCATGGGGAGCGAAGAATCCGCTTCTGGCTCTGGCGTCAAAACAAAAGCAGATGCTTCGCTGCGCTCAGCATGACGGCAAAAACGCCGCCCCTACAGATGTGACCGGCCGATTCCGTAGGGGCGAACCTCGTGTTCGCCCCCCATCCCGCCCACGGGGCGAATACAAGATTCGCCCCTACAGGTGGCCAACATGATCATACCCGCGGGGGCAGCCCCCCGTGCCAGGGTTTCCGCTGTCATTCTGAGCGCAGCGAAGAATCTCGGTGTTGATTCTCAAAAGGCAAACCGAGATTCTTCACTCCGCTTCGTGGAGCCTGTCCTGAGCGCAAGCGCAGGGTTCAGAATGACACCAAGGCCAACGCCTCTCTTCTTAGATATTCGACCGGCTCTGGCAGCCGTCCACGTTCCAGCAGGCGCCATGCACGAGGCTGGCGCGCGGGCTCACCATGAAGACGGCCACGGCCGAGACCTCCTCGGGCCGGCCCATGCGGCCGAAGGGCATGGCGGAGGCGATCCAGCCCTTGAGGCCGTCCGGGGCGGCCGCGATGCGCCGATCCCAGACCCCGCCCGGGAAGAGGATGCTGCCGGGGGCGAGGGAGTTCACCCGGATGTTGTCCTTCGCCACCTGCTGGGCCAGCGCCTTGGAGAAGCTGATGAGGGCGGCTTTGGAGGAATTGTAGGTCATGGCCGAGCCCGACTCGCGCCCGGCGATGGAGGCGATGTTGAGGATGGCGCCCCCGCCGCGCTTCTTCATCTCGGGGATGGCGAGGCGCGAGAGCGCCACGGCGTGGTAGAGGTTGAGGCCGAAGACGTGGCGCCAGTCCTCGTCCGTGGTTTCGAGGAGGGGCTTGGGGTCGCTCCCTCCCACGTTGTTGACGAGGATGTCCACCCCGCCGAAGGCCTCCAGCGCCTTCTTCAGGAGCGCCTCGGGGACGCCCGGCTTCGTCACGTCCCCGGCGAAGCCCGCGGCCTTGCCCTTCCCCTGGGCGTTGATGTCCTGGACGGCCTGGTTGAGGTCCTTCTCGCCCCGGGCGCCCACCATCACGCGGCAGCCCTCGGCGGCCAGGTCGCGGGCGATGTGGAGGCCGATGCCCTTGCTCCCGCCCGAGACGATCGCCACCTTGCCGTTCAGCATCAGGTCCATGGGGTGTCCTCATCTGAAATGTCCGGCAGGGGCGGCCCCCTGTGGCCGCCCCTTCCACGGGGCAGGCCATCTTTTCGGGTCCCCGAATCGGCCCGCCGATTCGGGATGAGGGGCCTGCCCCTACGGTTTCAACGCTTCCGGAGACGCCTGCCGGCCGCCTTGCCAGTGGCCGTCCTAGAGCGGCTGGTCCATCGTCTGGGCCGCCCGCAGGAGGGTCATGGAGTCGGTGCCGTCCCCGTGCAGGAAGGTGATGAGGTCGCGGATCATCTTCTCGGAGGGCGACTCCTTCATGATGCCGATGCCGGCGAGGATGTCGGTGGCGAGGTAGATGGTCTTCATGGCCACCTGGTCGCTGAACACCTTGCCGTAGCGGGTCATGCGGGTGTTGTAGGACTCGTCGTTCTCCACGCCCCAGCAGATGCGCCACATGAACTGCTCGGCCACCTCGATGTTCATGAGCATCTCGGCCAGCATGTGGCGGACGGTCGGGTGCTCGATGATGGGCACGCCGCCCTGGACGCGGTCCTTGGCGTGCCGGTGGCAAAAGCTCCACAGCCCGCGGCAGATGCCGGTGTTGCAGGCGGGGAGCTCGGCGCTGCCCCGGAAGATGGCGGCCTGGGTGGCGTAGCCCCCGTTCAGGGGGCCCAGCATGTCGCGCTCGTGCACGCGCACGTTGTCGAAGAAGGTCTCGCCGTTCGGGTAGAGCCGGTAGCCGAGCTTGTCGTGCACCTGGCCGTGGGTGAGGCCCTCGGCGTCGCCCGGGACGAGGAAGACGCTCGAGCCCTGGTGGACGGGCTTCGTGGGGTCGGTGCGGACGAAGACGATGAGCACCTTGGCCCAGGGGGAGAGGGAGTTGAAGCGCTTGGCGCCGTTCAGCACCCAGTAGTCGCCGTCCTTCACGGCCGACATCTTGAGGCCGAGCTTCGGATCGGGCTGGCGCAGCAGGTTGTCCGAGCCGTAGTCGGGCTCGGTCATGAGGATGGCGCCGACGAAGTCGTCGTCCTCGACGAAGGCCTTGCCCCACCGCTGCTTCTGATCCTCGTTGCCCATCTTGAAGAGGACGTTCGACACCTTCCAGCACTGGGAGAGGCACTTGATGGTGCCGATCTCGATCTGCGCCCCGGTCCACAGGCAGAGCGTCTTGGTCGGGGTGTCGGCGCCGATGCCGCCGTAGGCCTCGGGGACCACGAGGGTGCGGAGGCCCAGCTTGGAGGCCTTGCGGATGAGCTCCGCCGGGTAGCAGTCCCGCGGGTCGGGCTTGCGGTCCAGCTCGGCCGCGGCGGGCACCACCTCCTTCTCCATGAAGTCCTTGGTGAGCTGGGCCAGGGCGAGTTGCTCGTCGGTGAACGGATATTGCATCGTCTCTCCATCCTGGGAAGAAGCGCCCGGAAACCGTCCGGGAAATCAGAAAACGGGCTTTGGGAGCGTCCGAATGGAGTGCGTATCGTCTCCGGTGGGCGGTGTCAACCGCGGAAGGGGATTGCGGACAAGGGGTTTGCGCGGATGGATCAATGCCCGGCGAAGATTTTCCGAAACGGATGAGGGGAAGTCGTCCGCCCCCCTCACCCCGGATACGGCAGCGGGTCCGCCACCCCCGCCTCGGCGAAGCCCCTCCGGCGGAGGAGGCAGGCGTCGCAGCGCCCGCAGGGGCGCCCGGGGGCGAGCGGGTCGTAGCAGGAGTGGGTGAGCGCGAAGTCCACGCCCAGTTCCAGCCCCTTGCGGATGATCCCGGCCTTGGGCAGGGCGATGAGGGGGGTGCGGATCGAGAGCGGCCTCCCCTCCACCCCGGCCTTGGTGGCGAGCCGGGCCATGCGCTCGAAGGCCGCGATGTACTCGGGCCGGCAGTCCGGGTAGCCCGAGTAGTCGAGGGCGTTCACCCCGATGAAGATGTCCTCCGCCCCCCGCACCTCGGCCAGGGCCAGCGCGAAGCTCAGGAAGACGGTGTTCCGGGCCGGGACGTAGGTGACGGGGATCCCCTCCCCGATGCGGCCTCGGTCCTTGGGCACCTCGGCGTCCCCGGTCAAGGCGCTCCCCCCGATGGCGCGCAGGTCGATCTGGGCGGTGGCGTGGCTCGTCGCCCCGAGGGCGCCGGCCACCCGGCGCGCGGCCTCGAGCTCCATCCTGTGGCGCTGGCCGTAGTCGAAGGAGAGGGCGTGGCAGGCGAGGCCCTCCGCCCGGGCGCAGGCCAGGGCCACGGCGGAGTCCATGCCCCCGCTCAGGAGGACGACGGCAGCTCTCGGCGCACCCACGGGCGTATCTGGCTCTCGGCGGATTTCATGAGCTCCTGGCGGGAGCGGGGGAGGCCTTCGCTCACGAACTGGACGCGGAGGCGGTAGGGAGGCTCCTCCTCCGTGACGAACTCGGCGCGCACCGGGGAGACGGGCAGCCACCCCGACGCGCCCGGGTCGAGGCGGGCGGTGGAGGTGCCGATCAAGGCGCCGCCCGCCCCGTACATCTCCACCTCCAGGCGGAAGGTGCGGCTCGGGGGCTCGCCCACGAACAGGACGAATCCCCCGAGGACCACGAGCCCCCCTTCCAGGCGCTCCCACTCCCAGCGCTGGAGGGTGCGCGGCAGCGCGCTCAGCACCTCGAGGTTGAAGATCGGCTTCATTCCCCTCTCCCCGGGCCTCCGGCGCGCGCTTCACCCTCTCGGGCGACGGGGCAGGGTAATCCATCGCCGGGAGAAGGCCAACCGGCGGTGGAGGGCCGGTTTGCCAGCGGGCCTCCACCGCCGGCCCCCCCTCACCCCGGCCCTCTCCCAGAGGGAGAGGGAGAAGCGGCCCATTCATCGGCATTCGCGGCCTCCGCGCCCCTCTCCCCTTGGGAGAGGGGATGGGGGTGAGGGATTGCCGCGTTCGGCATGACGCAAAATCGCCAAACTCACCCACTACCAACCGGCCTCCTCAGCGAATCGGCTCCGCCGCTCCGCTCTCCCCGCCCGGAAGCAGGTCGACGCGGATGACGGGATCGCCCGGCTCGGCGAGCGGGCCCTCCCAGCGCAGGAAGCCCGCGGGCGCGGGGTTCGTGAGCCAGATCCGGTGGTCGGGGGCGTCCACGAAAAGGGTGGCGATCCAGGGAATCTTCGCGTGGACGATGAAGCGATCCCCCCTCAGCAGCCGGCCCCCCATGCGCATCCGATCGAGCCCGCCGTGCCGGAGCTCCACCTCCACCAGCCGGGGCTTCGGCGTGAAGGCGGCGGCCCGCAGCTCCACCCGCTCCCCCCGCATGAGGCGCTCCCGGAGAGCCTTGAGGGCCATGGTGAAGCCGAAGCCCGCGAAGGCGCGGCCCTCGACGAGCTCGAGCTTCCCGGTCCACTCCCTCAGCCCGCCCTCTTCGCGCTTCTTGGCGGAGGCGGCGCCCGAGCGGAAGTCCACCTCGAAGTGGCGGTAGAGTTCTCCCCCCCTCATCTCGCGGAGCGACCACTCCTCCTGGACGAGCTCGGGGCTCTGCCGGAAGGCCGCCCTCTCCTCGACCCGCCTCCCCTCTCCGAACTCGTAGAGTATCCGGATGTGGAGCCGGCCGCCCTCGATCCATTGGGCGAAATCCCCATCGGCGAGCTTCTTCCCGTCCAGGCTCCGCATGGCGGGGAACCCGTGCAGGGCGCCCTCGAGAGGCGCGCCCTCAACGCCCGCGGCGGGCGCGCCCTCCACCACCGCTCCGGGCGCGGCCGCGAGCAGCCACGCGAGCGCCGCCCAGCGCGCGAGGCGGAGCGCGGCGGGGGAACGCCGCCCGGAATTCCGGTTCCGGCGATAACGCGGCAGGCTGAAGCGGGAAAAAAGCGTGAGGATGGGTCCCATTCCCCTGACCCCCGGCGGCTTTCGGCGCCCAGGCGGTTGTATTAGGGTAGTCCATCGCCGGGAGCGGGCCAAGCCGCCGCTCCGCCCCCCGCCTGAGAACCCCGCCAGGAGGCCCCGCCCATGAACCGCGCCGAAGCCCTCGCCTTCCTCCAGCGATGCAAGCACGGGGTGCTGGCCACCCTACTCCCGGACGGCCGGCCCCACCCCACCCCCGTCGTCTTCGGCCTCATGGGGGAGGCCATCGAGATCTCCATGACCCGGGACCGGGTCAAGACCCGGAACCTCCGCCGCGACCCCCGCGCCACCCTGTGCGCCTTCCCCGAGGGGTCCTGGCATCCCTACCTGTGCGCCGAGGGCCGGGCGGAGCTCGTCGAGGACCCGGACGGCCAAAGGAACCTCACCCTCTACCGCCATATCGCCGGAAAGGACCCGGACGACCTGGAGGAGTACCTCCAGGCCATGAAGAAGGACAAAAGGCTCGTCTGCCGGCTCAAGCCCGAGCGGCTCTATCCGATAAGCTGACGAGGAGCGAACGCCCGACCCTTCCGCGGGAGCCGCCGCCATGAGATGCCCCGCCTGCGCCTCGGAGACCCTCCAGCCCGCCACGACCGCCCAGGGCGTCGAAGTGGACCGCTGCACCCAGTGCGGCGGCGTCTGGCTCGACGAGGGCGAGATATTCAACTTCACCCCGGACCGCATCACCCTCGCCCGGGCCCTCATGCAGGCCAAGCCCCAGGAGAAATCCGGCGAGCGCCTCAGCCCCAAGACGGGCAAGCCCATGCGGGAGGTGCCCCTCCTCGGGGGGAGGCTCACCCTCGACGCCTGCCCGGACACCCGGGGCTTCTGGCTCGACGCCGGGGAGCTAGAGAAGATCGGGGAGATCGACCGCCACCTCGCCGCGCTCGCCACCCGGGCCCCGGCGCGGGAGGGCTCCCACGGCCCCGCGGCCCGGGCCGTGCCCCGGCTCGCCCGGCTGCCCAACCTCTTCGTCCAGTCCGGCCTCGTCCTGGGCGGCCTCTACGCGCTGGCCGCCCTGGTCCTCATCGCGGCGGCCGAGTACTACAAGCTTCCGCCCGGCCTCGTGCTCGGCGCCGGGTTCATCGCCGTGTGCTTCCAGTTCGTCCTGGCGCCGTTCCTCATGGACTGGCTCCTGGCCCTCATCTTCCAGGGCACCTGGGTCACCTCCTTCGACCTCCCCCCGCACCTCGCGGAGTTCGTCCGGAAGGCGTGCGACGAGAAGGGGCTCGCCTTCCCCCAGTTCGGCATCATCAACGACGGCGCCCCCAACGCCTTCACCTACGGCCATACGCCCCGGAACGCCCGGATCGTGCTCACCCGGGGCCTCATCGGCATCCTGGACCCGGGGGAGCTCGAGGCCGTCGTCGCCCACGAGATGGGCCACGCCAGGCACTGGGACATCCTCCTGATGACCATCGCCCAGCTCGCCCCCCTCGTCCTCTACTACATCTACCGCACCATGCTCCGCTCGAGCGGGGGGGACGACCGGGGGGGAGCCTACCGCCTCGTCTTCGTGGCCGCGGCCTACATCCTCTACATCGCCTCCGAGTTCGTGGTGCTCTTCTTCTCCCGCGTGCGGGAGTACCACGCCGACCGCTTCGCCGGGCAGGTCACGGGCCGGCCCAACGACGTCTCGACGGCCCTGGTGAAGATCGCCTACGGCTTGGCCGGCCAGGCGCCGAAGGGGGAGGCCGGGAAGGAGGAGGACCGCCGGCCCGGCCTCGAGGCGGTGGGAGCGCTGGGCATCTTCGACGCCGGCATCGCCAAGGCCTTCGCGGTGGCCTCCTATTCCACCGCGCGGGCTGGCGCCGCGCAGGCCGGCGCGGGCGGGCGGGCCGCCATCGACAAGGAGGCCCTCCTCGGCGCCATGCGGTGGGACCTCTGGAACCCCTGGGCCCGGTACTACGAGCTCGCCTCGACCCATCCCCTCGTGGCCAAGCGCATCGGCCGGATGAGCGAGCTGGCGGCCTGGATGGGCCAGGAGCCCTTCATCACCTTCAACCTCTGGAAGCCCGAGAGCTACTGGGACGACTTCCTGGAGGATCTCGCGGCCATGTGGCTCCCCACCCTCATGCTCGTGGGGCTGTGCCTGGCCGCCTTCCATACCGGCGAGAAATGGCTCTACGGGCTGGCCCTGGCGATGGCGGGGGTGAGCTGGCTCGTCAAGCTCTCCCTGCTCTACCCCCGGAAGTTCTTCCCACGCACCACCGTCTCGGCCCTGCTACGCAACGTGAAGGTGTCCGGCGTGCGCGGCATCCCCTGCGTCCTCGCGGGCCGGGTGATCGGCCGCGGGGTGCCCGGGCTCATCTGGTCCGAGGACTTCATCATGCGGGACGACACCGGGATCATCTTCCTCGACTACAGCCAGCCGCTGCGCGTCTGGGAGTTCCTCTTCGGGCTCACGCGCTGGCGCAAGCTCCCCGGCCTCGACGTGGAGGTGACCGGCTGGTACCGGCGCTCCCCCGTCCCCTACGTCGAGATCCAGGCCATCTCCACCGAGGCGAACCGCTACCGCTGCTACACCTTCCCCTTCCTCCACGCCGCCGCCTGGGCCGTCACCCTGGGAGGAATCGCCCTGTTTGCGCTGTTGGTGGGGGGGTGGTGGTAGGAGTTCCGCTCCCTCGCCGGAACTTTGCCGCGGCGCCCGAAATCTCCGGTCCTCAGCCTGCCCCGGGGGAGGGTCCGGGAGCGCTACGCGGAGTGGGGCGGGTGGGTGGTATAGGCGTGCAGGGCAGAGAAGTGGAGCGAAGGATCCGCCCTGGGCCGATGCGCTTTGCAGCGGCTGGTTCCCGCGGCGGCTTGGCCAGCCGGTTCAGGCCGGTGTCGTTTCAAACGAAAGACGAAGCAGATCGGGATGGGGCGCCGTGAAGTTGAGTTTCTCGAAACCGATCACTTTGCCCGCGCCATCCTTCATCAGGATAACCTCGTCGCCGGTTTCCTCCGAGACGTGCTCCTGGCTCGGATCGGCGAACCAGACGGTGAGCGTGTTGCCCGCCTTGTCGTAAAATACCTTCACTTCGGCCATATCTTGATCCCTTCCTTGATTGCGTCCGTGGGGTATGCGGTGATCAGAAACCCTTCCCCATCCGACCGTTTTGTCACTGCACAGACCCACCGTTTCAAGGCTTCGGCTTTATAAAACAACAAAACGGAACCGTCGGTTTTGCTCCGCCGCACTTCGTCAGGACTTTCAAGCGCCGACTTGACGGCCGATTCGCGCCCTTTCATTGCCGGATGCTTCTCGTTCACGATCAAATCCCAGCGCATTCGGTCGACTCTCTGGCGCTTCAGGGCTCTCACAGCTGAGTATCTGGCTACTGCTGGCGCTCAACGGCTTGGCATTAGCGGGAGGCGCGCAGCACCGTCATCTCAACGGCCTCGCTAGACGCGGCGATAACTAACCACGATTCAGTCGGAGAATGGGATCCCAATTGTTGAGCCAAGGCGTGAAATCCCTCTTCCGGTTGATGTACTCACCGTGGGCCAGAAGAAGCTGATCGGTCTTCCGCATGCCTCGAGTCTCCCAGCAGCGCCGACCCTCGGTGACCCACAGGTAGGTGTGGACCTTTTTGTCACGTCCGTGGATTGATGCAAGCCGTTTCGCCAGTTCGCGCGGCGGCACGATGACGAAATCAACGGTTCGATTGGCGAATCCCTGGAGAACGAAGACCCAATAGTCCGCTGGCGACTTGGCGAGCTTGCTCCGGTCGATTGTCCACCACCCGCACGCTCTGAGCTGCTTCTGAAAAGCAGGATCCATGTGAGTCGCCAGGAAGTCCTTCGAGAACTTCACTTGGAGAGAGAGCGTTCGCCGGCTGCGGCGGTCCGTTACGAGAAGATCGACTCCTGTGTCCCTCGACGGTACCCATACGTTGGTTCGTCGAAAACGCCGCTCGATTTCGGACGCCACCAAGTACTCACCCGCGTGAATTGTAAACAGTGTTCTCACTGATCACCTGTCTGCGTATCGCGCGGCCTAACAACAATTCGACTCGTCCGCCAACGATGCGAAGTTCAGTTTTCTGACCCCACAACACGCCGCAGGATTTCTTGCCGAAGGCGTGTCAACCCGTTCGCATCCAATCGCTTGCCACCTGCCTAGCGGCATATCACAGCATCTTTTTCGGATCAGGATAGCACAACCCCCTTGAATTGGTTCATAGCCCGCTTACCGCCAAGTGGAATGGTTCGCCAATATCTATGGCTAATCTTGTCATGGTTCTCCGTCTTTGCTACAAAGCCCCCCTGGCGCGGATTTTTCGTCTCCCCATGCTGCGAATGGACGGAGGTTCGATCGTTTCGAACGTGGACTGGAAGGCCCTCTCGGACGCCCTGGCCGGGATCCCGGGACGGCCAGCGCTTCGCGAGGGCGTGAGGGGGAGCAAATGCCAGCAGGGCGGTTCGTTCCGTAGGGGCGGGTTTGAAACCCGCCCCTACAGACAAATCCGTCCATTGACCAACTACCCCAGCAACTTCTCCAACTCCCTCGCCGCCTCCGGCGGGAGGGGCCCCATGTCCCCGGCAGCGGCGTTCTCGGCGGCGCGCCCGGGGCGGCGGGTGGCGGGGACGACGGTGGACACCCTCGGGTCGGAGAGGACGTAGCGGATGAGGGCCTGGGCGAGCGTCCCGGCCTCCAGGGCGGCGAGGGCGCGCGCCTCCTTCTTGCCGAGGGGATGGAAGCTCCCGTAGCCGGCGCGGCTCAAGGCGTACCGCAGCCGCGCCCAGGGGCCCGAGCGGCCGCGGCGCCGCGCCAGCTCGCGCCAGGCGCGGGCGATGGGCCGCATGGCGATGACGCCGAGGTTCATCCCCGCCGCCAGGGGCAGCACCCGCTCCCGGCACGAGGTCTCCCCCAGCCAGAAGGGCACCTGGACGGCGTCGAAGCGGCCGGTGCGCATCCCGGCCAGCGCCTCGGCCTCGCTCTCGCGCTCGTAGTAGGTGAGCCCGAGGAAGCGGACCCGCCCCCTCTCCCGGTATTCCTCCAGCACCGGAAGCACCTCCCGCCAGCCCGCCATGTTGTGCACCTGGAGGAGATCGATCACGTCCGTGCGCAGGCGCTCGAAGGAGCGCTCGATGCTCGCCCGGGCGGCCGGGGCGCTGGTCTCGCGCACCTTGGTGGCCAGGAGGACGCCCGCGCGGCGCCCGGCGAGGGCGAGCCCCAGGACGCGCTCCGAGGCGCCGTAGGCGGGGGCGGTGTCGAAGAAGTTGCAGCCGCGGGCGAGGGCCTCGTCCACGAGCCGGCGGCAGCGGTCTTCCTCCGGCCCCGGCGGCACGTCGAAGGATTCGAGGGTGCCCATCCCCACCGAGCTGACGGAGAGGCCGGTGCGGCCCAGGACGCGGTAGCGCATGATCCCCGCCCCGGCTCAGCCGATGAGGCGTTCGAGCCGCCGGAGGGCGCCGGGCGGGAGGGGCCCTCCCTCGGCGGCGGCCGCGTTCTCGGCCACGCGCTCGAGCCTGCTCGTGGCCGGGATGACGGCCGAGACGGCCGGGTCCGAGAGGACGTACTTGAGCAGGGCCTGGCCTGGGGTGCGGACGCCATGAGGCTCCAGGAAGGAGAGGTCTTTCCCCCGCAGCGCGCCGATGAGCTTGCCCCGCCCGAAGATGGGAGAGATGGGCGTCATACCGATCACCCCCAGGTTCAGCTCCCGGGCGAGAGGGAGGATCGCTTTCCGGCAGGCCGTCTCGCCCACGTGGTAGGGGATCTGGATGGTGTCGTAGAGGCCGGTGCGCATGGCCTCCATCATCTCCGGGTAGTTCGACACGCGGTAGTCGGTGAGGCCGGTGAAGCGCACGCGGCCCTCCTCCCGGAGCTCCTGGAG